>CACZOL010000171.1 GCA_902782705.1 uncultured Selenomonadaceae bacterium | reverse complement strand
TCTTTTGGAGCTGACCTGGCTGAAGGACCGGAAGGAGCCGTACAACCTGGGGGACAACGAGTTCCACCTGGCGTTCACGACGGAGGATTTTGACGGCGCCCACGAGAAGCACAAGGAAATGGGCTGCATCTGCTACGAGAATCCGGGCATGGGGATTTACTTCATTTCCGACGCGGACGGCTACTGGCTGGAAGTCCTGCCGGAGAAATAGAGGAGAGTTTGTCTTTGACAAACTCTGAACTAAGGCATTATAATAAATAACGGATTTTAGATTTTTGCAAGTATACAGAATTTATTAATGAAGGGGAGAAGCGTCAAATGAAAGTTTTGGCAGCAGACGGCGTCTCGGCGCGCGGCATTGAGATTTTGCGGGAGGCGGGCTTTGAGGTCGACGTCAAGGACAAGATTTCGGCGGACGAGCTGGTCGCAACAATCGGGAACTACGACGCGCTGATTGTGCGCTCGGCGTCGAAAGTGACGAAGGACGTGCTGGCGGCGGCGAAGAATCTGAAGATTATCGGCCGCGCGGGCGTCGGCGTGGATAATATCGATGTGCCGGAGGCTACGAACCGGGGCATTATCGTCATCAATTCTCCGGGCGGCAATACGACGGCGGCGACGGAGCACACGATGGGCATGATGCTGGCGATGGCACGCCATATCGCGGTGGCGAACGAGACCACGCAGAAAGGCGAGTGGAACCGCAAGAAATACACAGGCGTTGAACTGATGGGCAAGACCCTCGGCATTGTCGGTCTTGGCCGTATCGGAAGCGGCATCGCGAAGCGCGCGGCAGCTTTCGGCATGACGGTCATCGGCTACGACCCGTATGTGAACGAGGAGCGCGCGCAGGCGATGGGACTGGAGCTTGTCGACTTGGAGGGCATCATCTCCAGGTCGGATTTCGTGACCGTTCACATGCCGCTGACGAACGAGACACGCGACATGTTCAATAAGGATAATATCGCGCGAATGAAGAAGGGCGTGCGTTTCGTAAACTGCGCGCGCGGCGGCATCATCAACGAGCAGGATCTCGCCGATGCGGTAAAGAGCGGACAGGTTGCGGGCGCGGCCATTGACGTGTTTACGTCGGAGCCTTTGGCGGAGGACAATCCGCTGCGCGGCGTGCCTGGCATTACGTTGACGCCGCATCTCGGCGCGTCCACGGTGGAGGCGCAGATTGGCGTCTCGATCGACGTGGCAGAGGGCATCGTCGCGGCATTGAAAGGCGATCCGGTGATGACGGCGGTAAATATGGCGCCGGTATCCGCGCAGGCGATGAACGTCATCAAGCCGTTCTTCGATCTGGCGGAGCGGCTCGGCTGCATGGCGACGGCGTTGGCCGAGGGTGCAGTCACGGCGGTGGAGGTCGAGTACACTGGTGAAATCACCGACGTGAACACGAAGCTCCTGACGACGGCGGTGCTGAAAGGCATGCTGACGCCGATCCTTGAAACAAACGTGAACTTCGTCAATGCGCCGGGTCTTGCGAAAGATCGCAATATCGCCGTGCGCGAGGTCAAGAGCAAGGAGACGGCGGACTACGCGAACACGATTCGCGTGAAGGCGACGGCAGAAAAGAAAGGCGTCGTGCTGGCGGGCGCGCTGTTCGGCGCGGAGGGCCGTATCGTGGAAATCGACGGCTATCGCGTCGATCTCGATCCGCATAAGCACGTCATGCTTTGCCCGCATATCAATCGTCCGGGCGTCATCGGCACGGTCGGCTCGATCATGGGCGCGGCGAACATCAACATCAGCGGCATGCAGGTCGGCCAGACGGATCAGGAGGGCACGAACCTGATGGTGCTGACGTTGGACAGCGACGTTCCGGCGAATGTGCTGAAAGAAGTTACGGCACTGGACGGCATCTTCGGCGCGAAAATGATCAATCTGAACGTGATCTGACAAATAGATACGAATACACAGGCGGCTTTCCGTTTTCGGGGAGCCGCTTTTTTAAAAGAAGGGTTGCTTCTTTTCCTTGACATCAATTTGGAAAAAACAGATAATATCAGTACAAGGATTCATTTCTTCAGGCGAATTAAAGGCAAAGGAGAGGTTGTAGCATGGGTGTAAGGCAAAAGTTTTTCGCGCTTTCCGGTTTGGCCGGCCTGATCATGGCGATCGTTTCGATCGTAGGGTATTTTACGGCGTCGGAAGCGGTAGAGAATACGACAGAAAAACAGATTGTCGCAGTGATCACGTCCGCTTCCAGTGAAGCGGAGGGCTGGCTGCTCCAAAAGGCGCAGTACGGCGAGGCGACGGCCCGGATGCTCAGCTCTTTTTCCGCGCAGGACGAGGCGATTGTGCGTCGTAAGGAAATGACGGCGACCTACAAGGGCGACAAGGACATCATTGACATCACCCACGCGATGGACAACGGCTATTGCGTGTCCTTCGCCGAGGGCGATATCACGAAGGATGCGGAGTGGACGAAGCGCGATTGGTTCGTGGATGCGAAAAAAGCGGGCAAATTGATCTTCACCGATCCTTATCGTGACAGCGCGACGAATAAGCTCTGCATCACGGCGGCGGTGCCTTACGCCCGACAGGGCTCGATGGGCGGCGTCATTTGTGAGGACCTTGACATGACGGCCATTGGCGAGCTGGTCAAGAAGCTGAAGTACGACGGCGAAGGCAAGGGTATGATATTGAATCCGACGACGGGCGTCATCGTCGCCTCGGCAGACGATCAGGAGACGCTGAAGAAAATCTCCGAGAACGCGGTGCTGAAAGACCATATCGGGGAAATGACGCAGCAAAAGAAAGGCTATTTCCTGTCGGACGCGAACGGACAGGAGCGCGTGGTCGCTTATGAGACTATGGAGTCGACGGGGTGGATTTCAGCGATTTCCGTGCCGACGTCGTTCGTCTTTGCGGAGATTGCGAAGCTGCGGATTGTGTACGGCGTACTGACGGTAATCGGCGTCGTGCTGCTTACAGCGGCGCTGCTCTTCTTCTCGAACGGCATCGTCAAGAAGGTCCTGGCGCTGACGGGGCATATCAATGAAATGGCCAATGGCAATCTGCGCTTGGAGCCGCTGATTGCAGATTCCGATGATGAGTTCGGACAAATGGCGACAGGCTTCAACAGTATGTCGAAACATATCCGTGACTTGATCACGAAAATGATGCACAGTGCGGAGCAGGTAGCGGCGTCGAGCGAGGAACTGACGGCCAGTTCCCAGCAGGCGGCGGAAGCGGCGACGCATGTCGCGGAGAACGTCACCAACGTCGCGGGCGGCATGGAGAAGCAGCTTGTCAGTGTCGACGGCGCGAAACAGCACATCGACGCGGCTTTCATCGATATCAACGCGATGACGGAAAAAGCCGCGACGGTCACGGAGAACACCGAGCAGATGGCGGGCGCGGCGGA
>CACZOL010000170.1 GCA_902782705.1 uncultured Selenomonadaceae bacterium | reverse complement strand
TTTTCCTTCCAGATCGTGGTTCGTCATCGCGCAGACCGTCGAGTAGGACCAGACGTTTTCTGCCGTCTCGATCAAGTCGATGATGGTGTAGATCGGCAGGATCACGCCCATGAGGCCGAGAGGCGCGCCCACGGAGGACATCAGCGACAGCGTCAGGAAGTAGCAGCCCATCGGGACGCCAGCGTTGCCGATGGCGGCGAGTACCGCAATGACCACCCATGTGAGCATCGTCGGCAGCGTCAGCTCGAAGCCCGCGTTCTGCATGACGAAAAGGGAGGTGACGAGGATGAAGGCCGCGCAGCCGTTCATGTTGATGGTGGTGCAGATCGGAAGCACGAATCGGGACACGGCGGGATTGACCTTGAGATTTTGCTCCGCCGAAGCCAGCGTGACCGGCAGAGTGCCCGCCGAGCTTTTCGTGAAGAGAGCCACGGCCAGCGCCGGAGACATTTGCCGGAAGACGTGGATCGGATTCAGACCGCGGGCCAACAGGAACAGCGGAAGCACGACAAAGAACTGGATCGCGTTGCCGCCGAGTACGACAGCGACATATTTGCCCAGCGCGCCGACGATGACGCCGGCCGCAATCTGCGCGGAAAGCTCCGCCGCAAACGCCATGATGCCCAGCGGCAGGATCCACAGGAGGCCGCGGATCATCGTGAAAAGAAGTTCCTGCGCGCCGAGGAGACCTTTCAGGAGGACGGCGCGGTTTTCCGTTTTCGGCATGAAAGCGAGCGCGATGCCCGCCGCCGCCGCGATGAAGATGATGGAAAGCACGTTGCCGGACAGGAACGGCTGGACCATATTGTTCGGTACGACGGTCAGGAAATGATTATAATAGGAAAGGCTGCCGAGTTTTTCCAATGGTACGTCCGCCGCGCCGCGTCCGATGACGTCGGCGGGCAGGTTTCCCGGCGCGATCCAGAGATACAGCGCGAGACCGACAAAAGCCGCCGAGAAGGTCGTGAGCAGCGTGTAGGTCACGGCGTGGGCGAAAATGCTCTTCGTATTCTTGTCCGCGCCGAGCTCCGACAGCGTGGTGATGACCGCCAGCGCGATGGTCGGTACGGCGATGAATTGGAAGAACCGCGTGAAGACGGCGGCGATGAACGCGAACAGCTCGTTGAGCTGCGGGATTCCCATGCAGCCGAGGACTCCGCCGACGGCAAGCGCCGCGATCCAGAGCATGAGCTGTTTGCCTTGTCCTCTCGGTCGGTGTTCCTCGAGTACGGCGCGCGCCGTTTCGTCTATGTTTGTATTTGGGTTCCGGTCTGTCACGGAAAATCCTTCCTCTCTGAAAATAATCTTGCCCTTTATTGTAGCGACTTACCGCGTAATCGTCAATGGAAAAAGCGCGGAGGATTGACCTTTGCGCCCGTCTGTGGCATGATAAGAAAAGTGAACATGCTTCTGCGGCTTGCCAGAGGAGAGATGTGATTTCAATGAAAATACGAAAATACAGGACTTCGGATCTTCCGGTCATCATTGAGCTTTGGAACTCGGTCGTCGAGGCTGGCGACGCTTTCCCGCAGGAAGAGCTGTTGAACGAAGAGACGGGCGCCGCTTTTTTCGCCGCGCAAAGCTGCACGGTGGTGCTGGAAGAAGACGATCAGGTGCTGGGCCTTTATATTTTGCACCCGAACAACGTCGGCCGCTGCTCGCACATCGCGAACGCAAGCTACGCAATCGACGCGTCGGTGCGCGGAAAGCATCTCGGAGAGGCATTGGTCTTCGATTCTATCCGAAAGGCGCGGGCGTTGGGCTTTCAAATCCTGCAATTCAACGCGGTGGTGGAAAGCAATACGCGTGCGCGTCATCTTTACGAGCGCATCGGGTTTCAGCAGCTCGGCGTCATTCCCGGCGGCTTCCGCATGAAGAACGGGAAATACGAAAACATTTGCCCTTATTATTATGAATTGTAAAGCTCTGCCCATGGGAAAAGCCCTCGCATACGCGAGGGCTTTTGCAGTGTACGGGGTTACTCTTCCGTTATGATCGACGACGCCGTGTGGGAGACTTCCTCGCACTGTGCGGAAACTTCCTC
>CACZOL010000169.1 GCA_902782705.1 uncultured Selenomonadaceae bacterium | reverse complement strand
CTTGCCTATGCGCCGATTCCAGACGTCGGCTGGAGCTTCGGCACATTGATTGAGCGTGACATCGTGATCCAGCCGGCGCGGGATGCGAAATCGTATCTTCTTTCTCGGTCGGAGGAATTTTCCTCGGGCCTGCGCTCCTTTTTCTGGGACAATCTGCTGCGGACAGCGGCGCTGCTCTTGGCGCTTTTGGCGGCGCTCTTTTTCGTGAGCCGGAAAGTATCGGACCGCTTCGTACGCCCCATTCTTGCGCTGACGGCGGGCGTGCGGGAAATTTCGGGCGGCAATCTCGACAAGAAACTTGAAATCAAGACGGGCGACGAGATTGAGACGCTCGCCGACAGCTTCAACCAAATGACGGACGAGCTGAAATCGTATGTCGAAAATCTAGCGAAAACGACGGCGGAGAAAGAACGCATCGAGACGGAGCTTTCGGTGGCGGCGCGTATACAGGAGGGCATCCTGCCGAAGAAGTTCCCGGAGCGGAGCGAGTTCGACCTCTCCGCGTCGATGGAGCCCGCCAAGGAAGTCGGCGGCGACTTCTATGACTTCTATTTCCTCGACGAGGAGCATCTGATGGTCACAGCAGCGGACGTCTCGGATAAGGGCATGCCTGCGGCGCTCTTTATGATGGGCGCGAAAACGCTCCTGAAGGAATCCGCCATGATGTTTGCCTCGGGGGAACGGCTGCCGGAAGTCATGGCGAGGATGAACGACCGCCTTGCAGAGGCTAACGAAGAGGGGATGTTCGTGACGGCGTTCACGGGGGTACTGGACGTCAGGAACGGAGAATTCGTTTATGTGAACGCAGGCCACATACCGCCGTTGGTTCGCCGGAACGGCAACATTTCCTTTTTGCCGACGGCGCAAGGACCGATGCTGGGTTTGATGGAAGGGATGGGCTTCCCGGCGGAACGCTTGACCTTCGCTCCCGGAGATATGCTCTTCCTATACACCGACGGTGTGACTGAGGCCATGAACGAGAAACAAGAGCTTTTCACCAAGGAACGGCTGCGCGATGTTTTCTCAGCGCAGCCGGAAGAAAGGACGTCGGCAGAAATCCTTGCGGCGGTGAAGCGTGCGGTCAAAGTCCACGCGGGCGGCGCGGAGCCCTCTGACGACGTCACGATGCTGGGATTGATATATAAGGGAATCAAATAAGATTTTGGGAGGATAAGGAAAATGGCGGAAGAAACAATTGCATTTCAGACCGGCGAAAGAAGCGGATGGACTCTTTTTGGAATCCAAGGGCGTCTTGATCGTTTGACGTCGCAGGAAGCGGGAGAAAAGGCGGACGAGGTTTTCAGGGCAACGCGGAAGCTCGCCGTAGATATGAGCGGACTCGAATATCTTTCCAGCGCGGGAATCCGTGTACTGCTTCGGTTGGCAAAGCAGGCGAAGGCTGAGGGAAAGGAATTCGCACTGGTGGCTCCGAAAAGTATGGTGAAGACTGTTTTGATCGAGTCGCGCATGGATATGTTCGTCACGATTTATCAGTCGGAGGACGAATTGCCTTGACGGGAAAAAGCAATTTGAAAGAGGCAGGAAAGCATAATTTCTTGCCTCTTTTTTCGAATCGCTTGTCCAAACTGTCAAGATTGCATATATAATGGGCGGAAAGCGAATATATCAACACTTTGGGAGCAAGTCGGGAATATGTCGGACGGAGGTTTGTCAATGACGGAAAAGGAAGCGCTCAAGCGGCGGATTGACGCGGCGGCGGGACGGGAAAAGGCGGATCTCGTGCTGAAAAACTGTCGGATTGTCAATGTTTTCACAGGGATTATCGAGGCGGGAGAGATTGCCGTCAAAGACGGCGTGATTGTCGGCGCGGAAGCGGGCTATGAGGGCCGTGAGACGATTGACGCGGAGGGCCGCTTTGCCGCGCCGGGTTTCATTGACGCGCATATCCATATTGAATCGTCTTTCGTCAGTCCGGAGCAGGAAGGGCGCATGCTCGTTCCCCACGGAACCGCCGCTATTATCGCCGATCCCCATGAGATTGCCAACGTCTGCGGCCTCGACGGCTTGCGTTATATGCTGGAAGCGGCCAAAGGGACGAAACTCAATATTTTCTACGCGATGCCCTCCTGCGTGCCCGCTACGCCTTTTGAGAACGCGGGGGCAAAGCTTGACGCGGAAGATATGGCGGAGCTGCTTTTGGACGACCGTTTTTTCGGGCTGGGCGAATTTATGAATATGCCCGGCGTCGTCCACGCTGAGGATGCGGTGCTGGACAAGCTGACACTGGCGCGCGGCATGGGCAAGATTGTCGACGGTCACGCGCCCGGGATGACCGGTAAAGAACTCAACGCTTACGCCGCCGTGGGCATTCTCGGCGACCACGAATGTCGGACCGCGGGCGAAATCAGAGAGCGGCTGGCGAAAGGCATGTATGTGCTGTTGCGGGAAAGTTCCGCTTGTCATGACCTGCGCGAACTGCTGAAGGGCGTTACCGAAGCGAGCAGCCGCCGCGCGATGTTCTGCTCGGACGACCGACAGCCGAAAACCATTTTTGACGAGGGGCATATCGATCATCATCTTCGCATCTGCGTCGGGGAAGGGTTTGATCCGGTGACGGCGATTCGCATGGCGACATTGAACGCGGCAGAAGCGTTTCGCCTGTATGACAGGGGCGCCATCGCGCCGGGGCGAAGAGCGGATATCGTACTGCTGGACGATTTGAAAGATTTTCATGTGCATCGGGTATTCATTGACGGCGAGTTGGTGGCCGAGGAAGGGCGGTATTTGCCGGAATTGACATTCGCCGACATTTCCACGGTGCGAGGCAGCGTCAATGTCAGGAATTTTTCGGCAGACCGCTTCAAGGTGAAGCTCGCGGGAAATAAAGTCCGCGTGATCGGCATTCACAAGGGGAGCATTGTGACGACAAGGGAAATTGCCACGGTCAAAACGGACGGCGACGGCGATTTTGTATTCGATCCCGCGCAGGACGTTTGCAAGCTCGCGGTGGTTGAGCGTCATCACGGCACGGGGCAGGTGGGCGTCGGCCTGTTGGGCGGTTACGGCATCAAGGCGGGCGCCGTCGCCGTGTCGGTTTCCCACGATTCCCACAATATTATCGTTGCGGGCGTCAGCAACGAGGAAATGGCCGCCGCCGTGAAAGCACTGATTGCGATGGAGGGCGGCATGGTCGTCGTCAAGGGCGGCGAGGTACTGGCAGCCATGGCGCTTCCCATCGCCGGTCTTATGACGACCAAAAGCGGCGAATGGGTCGCGGAGCGGCTGCACGAGCTTCATGAAAAAGCGCGCGGGACGCTTGGCGTCAGCGCGGATGTTGAACCGATCATGACGCTGGCATTTATGGCGCTTCCCGTCATTCCAACGTTGAAGCTTACGGATCGGGGTCTTTTCGATTATGAGAAGTTCGATTTCGTGCCGTTGGAAGTGTAATACAAATTTCAAGTCAAAATGCAAGGGGCTGTCGCATGAAGACAAAAAGTCACGTGCGGCAGCCTCTGTCAGTAAAATCGGAGTTTCCTATGGCTGTATACAATACACTTTCCATGTATACATAATATTTACGGCTTTTGCATTGACAGGCGCGGCCTCGCCTCGTATTATAATACGCATGAAAAGCAATGACGCTTAGACCGTGAGGATTCGGCTCGGTTGTCATTGTTTTTTGTTTAGGGGCGGGCGTCCGCTCCAGGGCATCATAAGTTTTTTTACAAGAGGAGAGGGGTTTCTTATGGATGTAGCAAAGCTGTTAAACGACCTGAACAATTTTGTTTGGGGGCCGGTCATGCTGGCGCTTCTCGTCGGCACGGGCGTCTTTCTGACGATCCGGCTCAAATTCCTGCCGTGGCGAAATCTTTTCTACGCTGTCGGCATGATCTTCCAGAAAAAAGAGAAGAACGAGGGCGATATTTCGCCGTTCCAGTCTTTGATGACGGCGCTTTCCGCTACGGTCGGCACGGGCAACATCGTCGGCGTTTCGACGGCGATGGTATTGGGCGGCCCGGGCGCGCTCGTTTGGATGTGGATCAGCGCGCTCTTCGGCCTTTCCACGAAATACGGTGAGTCGGTGCTTGCGGTCAAGTACCGTGAGACGAACAGCGTCGGCGAAATGTCGGGCGGCCCGATGTACGCTATGAAGCACGGCATCGGCGGCGCGTTCGGCGGCCTCATGGCAACGCTCTTCGCACTGTTCGCGGTGTTCTCGTCCTTCGGCATCGGCAACATGACGCAGGCGAATTCCATCGCTTCCGCGATCCAGACGAGCTTCGGCGTTTCGACGACCGTAACGGGCGCGATTATCATGGTCCTCTCGCTTCTGATCCTCGTCCGCGGCATTCACAGCATCGGCAAGGTATCCAGCGTCGTTGTTCCGTTCATGGCGGCCTTCTATTTCGTAGCGGCGGTTATCGCCATCGGTTTGAACATTTCCGCGGTTCCGGCGGGCGTCGCTGAGATTTTCCGCATGGCGTTCTCCTTTGACGCGGTAGCGGGCGGCGTCGGCGGCTCCATTGTCGCTTCGATGCTGACTTCCATGCGCTGGGGCGTTGCGCGCGGCGTGTTCTCCAACGAGGCGGGCATGGGCTCGGCTCCGATCGCGGCTGCTGCTGCTCGTACCGACCATCCTTCGCGTCAGGGTTATGTCAACATGACGGGTACTTTCTTTGATACGATGATCATCTGTATGTTGACCGGCCTCGTCATCGCGTCCTCCGGCGCGCTCGGCATGACCGATCCGAACACCGGGAAATTGATTTCCGGCGCTAGCCTTACGATTCTTGCTTTCCAGTCTGCCTTCGGCGGCGCGGCTCCCGTGATCGTGTCCGTATCGCTGGCGCTCTTCGCATTCTCCACGATTCTCGGTTGGGAATATTATGGTGAAAAGGCGCTGGAATATCTGATCAAGGCGCGTCCTGCCATCATGGCGTATCGCGTGCTGTTCTCGCTGATTACTTTCGTCGGTGCGACTACGACGCTGGAAATCGTTTGGAACTTCTCCGACACGATGAACGGCTTGATGTCGGTGCCGAACTTGATCTGCCTGATCTGGCTCAGCAAGGACATTGCGGACTCGTGCTTCGAGTATGAGGAAAAAGTCGTTGCGCGCGAAAAGGCGGGCGAGGAAGTCGACTGCACCTCCGCGGAATTTCAGACCTCCGAGGCGCATGTGTAATACCCAAGATCTATAAAAGTTGAAAATGGGAAGTCCGGCGCATAGTTGCGCCGGACTTCTTTTCCTTGAAATGGAGAAATTTTGTATACATGGAATGCCCGCGTGGACAATGACGCAGCAGAGTGCTATAATAATCCCGAACAGAATAGAGATGGCAATGGAGCCTTGCAGTGTCGGTATTTTGTTCCGACATTGCGGGGCTTTTTTTATGGAAAAGGGGGATCGGCGTGAACGATATTCGTGGGCTTTGTCGAGCGCATACGGAGATTTCCGGGCGACAGGCGGAGCTTTTGAACAATATCGGCGAAGGACTTTGCTTCATAGCCGATCTCGCCCAGGCGCAGGCGAGTTTGTATGTGCCGACGAGGGACGGCAAACGGTTTCTCGTATTGGCGCAGGCACGCTCCCATACGATGGTGCATTCGCTTCGTCTTGCGCCCGTCGGCTCGTTCGTTTCGGCGGAGGCGGAGCCCCTTGTCGCAAAGACGCTTATGACCGGACAGCCGCTGGTCGGACTTCGCGGCGGAACAGCGAGCGCCGACAGTCTCGAAATGCACACGTACGGTATTCATGACGGGCAGGACGCCATCGCCGTCGTCAGTCTCGAAGTGCCGGCGGGCAGTTTGCAGGATCGCGGCAGCCGCTGCCTTGTGGATACGGCGCGCATGATTTTGCAAAACTCACGCAGCGCTCTCGATCCGGAGGCGTACCGTGAGATTTCGCCGCGGGACGGCATTTTGATTGCCGACGCCTACGAGCGGATTATTTACGCGAACGCCGCCGCACAGCATATTTTCCGCGTACTCGGCGTCGGCTCTCTGCTCGGCGTGCGTCTCGACGCGCCGGAGCTCAGCCGCCATATCACGCGGGAAACGGTGAAGCCTGAGCGCCCGACGGAGAAAGAGATCGAAGCGGGCGGACTTGCGCTCTTGCGGCGCGATCTTCCGATTCTCGCGGGCGGACAGCTTTTGCGCCGCGTCGTGGTGGTGGAGGACGTGACTGCGCTTCGGCAGAAGGAAAAGGAGCTGACCGTGCAGGAGGCGGTGATTCGCGAGATTCATCACCGCGTCAAGAACAATCTGCAAACTATCGCGAGCCTTTTGCGCATGCAGGCGCGCCGCTCAACCGAAGCGGCGGTCAAGGAAGCGCTCGCCGAAAGTGTGAACCGTATACAGGGCATTGCGGCGCTGCATCGGCTTTTGTCGAGGCAGGGGACACAGCCCGTGGAGCTTCATGCGTTGGCGGCGGAAATCCTAGACTTGTTGACCGAATCCGCACTTGCGTCGGATTTTCGGTTGGAGCGGCGTTTCACAGGCGACGAGCTGCTTTTGCCGCCGAGCCGCTGCACGAATCTTACGCTGGTCGTCAACGAGCTTTTGCTGAACTCGATTGAGCACGCTTTCGAGGGGCGTGACGCCGGATTGATCGGGTTCGATATTAAGGCCGGGGACGGCGGGACGACGCTGACGATTTACGATGACGGCGTCGGCCTTCCGGAGAGTTTCGATCTTTCAAAAACGACTTCCCTTGGACTTCATATCGTGCGGACGATGGTGGAGGACGATCTCGGGGGAAACATCAAATTTGAAAATGAAAATGGGACGCGCGTGACGATCACGCTGCCGACAGGAGAGAAGGAAATGCCATGAAGCCGCTGAGAATCGTGATTGCCGACGACGAAGCCGTCATTCGTATGGATTTGAAGGAAATATTGCAGGAGGCGGGGCACGAGATTGTCGGGGAAACGGCGAACGGTCGCCGTGTAGTCGCTATCGTGCGGGATACTAGCCCCGATCTTGTCGTGATGGACGTCAAGATGCCGGATATGGACGGCATTGAGGCGGCGCGTCTGATTGCGGCGGAGCATCTGGCGCCGGTGCTGCTTTTGACGGCCTTTGACGACGCGGAACTGATCGAGCGGGCGAAGGACGCGGGCGTGCTTGCATATCTTGTGAAGCCCGTCGAAGAAAGAAATTTGTTTCCGGCAATGGAAATCGCGCTTTCCCGCTGGCAGGAAATGGAGTCGTTGGAGGAAGAGCTCTCGGCAATGCGCGATTCCTTGGAGACGCGAAAACTTCTCGACCGCGCAAAGGGAATCCTGATGCAGGCGCACAATATCAGCGAGGACGAGGCGTACCGCCGCCTGCAAAGATACAGTATGGAGAAGCGCCGTTCGCTGAAGGACGTGGCCGCCGCCGTGGTGCAGGCGGGAACAAAGAAAAAGAGGAAATGAAGTAGGAAACTCCCCGCGAAAGGAAACTTTCGGCGGGGAGTTGTTTGTTTTTGCAGGATTTTTCATTTTTTTATCGAATATATACAAGAATAATTTATCTCGAAAAGAGCGGTGATGAGAATAATGCTTCGGCTTGATTGGCGTGCGCCAAGCATTGAGCGAATAGAGGATAACTCCATGGGCAGCGATACGTCGCATGTGAATCTGTATCTGTTGCGTGGTAAATATCATATAGAGGTCGCGGAGCAAGAAGGGATTTATTTTCGCCGTTATGCGGGGGAAAGCGTAAACGCACAAGGGTATGGCTTCCCGCTTTCGGCGAAGCCGTTTGACGTGAGCAAAGCGATTGCGGCGCTTCGGTGCGACGCGCGGGAACGGGGCGAGGCGCTTCGTTTTTGCGCGTGTGATGAAAGACAGCGAAAAGCTGTGGACGAAGTGTGCGCGATTCATTGGAAGTCATGCGTCGGCGACAGCGATTATATTTACAAGCGTGAAAGTCTGGCCAAGCTTTCCGGTCGGAAACTGCACCGCAAGAAGAATCACGTCAATCATTTTTGGCGGCTGTATCCTGAGGCGGCGTATTTTCCGCTGACGACGGATCGGCTGCCGGACGCGCTTCGGGTTGCCAAACAATGGATGGACGAGCATGGGGCGGAGGAAAAGACAGCGCAGGAAGAATGGTCTTCTATCCGGGAGGCCGCGGCACATTGGGAGCAGCTGGGAATGATGGGAGGCGTTCTGTATGTGGACGGCGATCCTGTCGCGATGACGATGGCGTCTGTGCTGTCTTCCCAGTGCCTTGACGTTCATTTTGAAAAAGCGACGGGCGTGTTTGCCGCGGACGGCGCTTTTTCCGTTATCAATCAATGTTTTGCCGCGTCGGAGGAGGCGCGCGAATATACCTATCTTAATCGGGAAGAGGATTTGGGGATCGCCGGGCTTAGAAAAGCCAAGGAGTCGTATCAGCCCTGCCTGAAACTGGAAAAGTATTACGGAAGCGTATGACAAAGCGGGACTTTGGAAAAATCCAAAGTCCCGCTCGGTTGTGTGCGGATTCGTATCAGTCCTGCGACAAGGTCAGAAGCTGGTCGCGGATTTCTTTGATGGGCCGGTACATAGAAACGTAGTCCGCCGATTTTCGCGCGCGTAAGAGCTCGGTCATTTCCGTCAGCGGGTCGTAGATGGGCGCGAGAGCGAGGTTCCCGATGACGCCTTTCAGTGCGTGCGCGGCCTCGAACGCAGTATCCATGTCGTTTTCTTCCAACGCTTTGCCGAGCGTCTCGAAATATTCATTGGAGATGGCCATGGAGATCATCTTGAAGAAGAATATCTCGTTGTTCATGCATCGCGTCAGCCCTTCTTTCGGATCGATTCCGAGATCTTCCAGTTTTTTGAGCGTCAACATAGATGGTATCCTCCTCGCGTCGGTTTGGTAGAAAATTTATGCTTGCCAGTTTTTGATTCCGTGTTACAATGGGGAAACAAGAGTTTATACGTTCCTGCGAAGGTGCTATGGATATGAAAAAAATCCTGATTGTCGACGATATGATCGTCTCTTTGATGATGACGGAGAATATGCTTTGCGGTCATTATATCACGTTCTGCGCTTCTTCGGGAAGTGAGGCGATAGAAATTTATCGGCGCGAATGTCCCGACATGGTGCTATCCGATCTTCGCATGCCTGGCATGAGTGGCTACGAGCTTCAGCAAATGCTTCAAAAGGAAATGCAGAAGACGATTCCCTTCATGTTCATGACGGCGGATTCGAATGAAGATACCGAGACCCAAGGGTTTGAGAACGGCGCGATGGATTTTATCCGCAAGCCGTTTCGTCCCGACGTGCTCCTCCGGCGCGTCGGCAACATTTTGCAGACGGTGGATCAGATTGAAGGGCTCAAGCGCCACGCGAGCACGGATTCTTTGACGGGACTTCTCAATAAATCGTCTGCGGCGGAAAAATTGAAAGTTGTTTGCGCGCGGGCGCGCGGCGCGCTCTTGATGATCGACCTCGACAGCTTCAAGCCGGTCAACGATATTTATGGACATTTCATGGGCGACAGGCTACTGATAAGTTTCGCAGATATTCTGCGCGCGACGATGAGGATGGACGACGTGCTGGGGCGCGTCGGCGGAGATGAGTTCATCGCTTTTTTTCATGGAATGCAGGACGAGGAAGGCGTTGCGCATAAGACGGCTTTGATCAATGAACGCATCTTGACGGCGGCGAAGGATTTGATGGGTGAGGATATGTCGGTCCCGCTCGGCGCGTCCGTTGGCTGCGTTTTTGTGCCGCAAAGCGGCGTCGATTTTTCTTCGTTGGCGAAAAAAGCGGATAAGGCGCTCTATGCGGCAAAACAAAGCGGAAAGCATGGATACGCGGTTTTCGGTGAAGCACGGACGCAGGCGGAGGACGGCGAGGCGACGACCTTGTCGAACGTGGAAAAGATCCTCGATGAACGCAGTCCCGTCAAAGGCGCGCTGCAGGTTCCTTTCGAGGAGTTTCGTGCAGTGTACCGGTTTTTGCGGCGTACGATGAACGTTTTCGGCAAGCCGGCGTCGATGCTCCGTTTTTCGTTGCCGAAAGGCACGGCGGCGGAGACGGAGGAAGAATTTTTCGCGTTTCTGTGCTCGACGCTGCGCGAGGGCGACGTGGTTACGAGACATGGCGGCCAGTTCCTCGCGCTTCTGGTGAATACGGATTATCCTCGGCTTTCCAGCGTCGTCGATCGCGTCCGGCAGAATTGGGCGCCGGCGAAGGAAGAAGCGGGTGCCGAAATTGAGGTCGAATGGACGGTCATGGGCGAATAGGATATTATGATATTATATAATAGGATTCGGGAGGCGTCGTCGTGGAGCAAGGGAATTATCGGTTTGTAATTGTGACGGGCATGTCGGGCGGCGGGAAAACGCAGGCGTGTCGTTATCTGGAAGATCTCGGCTTTTTTTGCGTGGACAATCTGCCGCCGGTGTTCATTCCGAAATTTGCGGAGCTTTGCTCGCAGTCGGGCGGACATATCGCGAAAGTTGTGCTCGTAGTCGATACGAGAAGCCGCGAGTTCTTTGACACGTTCCTGCATGTACTGGAGGAGATGGAGCGCGACGGCGTGCGCTATGAAATGCTTTTCATGGACGCGTCGGACGACGCGATTATCCGGCGCTACAAAGAGACGAGGCGCCGCCACCCGATGGCGCCGGGAGCACGGCTTTCGGACGGCATCGCGAAGGAGCGCGCGCAGCTTTCACGTATTCGCGAGAAGGCAACGTATATCATCGATACGTCGGAGCTCAAGAAAACGGTGCTGAAATCGAAGATTATCCGCTTGTTCGGAGCGTCGGACGGGGAGAAGTTCAATGTCAACGTACTTTCCTTCGGATTCAAGTTCGGTCTGCCGATGGATGCCGATCTTGTGCTGGACGTGCGCTTTTTGCCGAATCCGTTTTACGAGGAGGAACTTAAGCACAAAAGCGGCATGGTGCCGGAGGTGGGCGCGTATATCGAGAAGTCGCGCGTGACGAAATCCTTTGAGAAAAAGCTTGATGATATGCTCGCGTTTTTGATTCCGCAATATATCAAAGAAGGAAAGAGCCAGCTCGTGATCGCGGTGGGCTGCACGGGCGGCCTGCATCGTTCCGTTTTCATCGCAAAGCACATTTTCGAGCTGATGACGAAGCTTGGTCATCAGGCTACGCTCGAACATCGCGATTTGATGAAGAACGACGTACGGGAACACATGCCGCAGGAGGTTTGAGGCGGAATGCATTGGCATTTGCTGAAATGGCTGTACCCGGGTATGAAGTTCAAGCGCTGGCTGCTGCTTTTCGCGGCGGGCGTTTTCCTCGTCAGTCTGGGTCTGGCTCTTGTTTTCAACTATAAATATCTCGACCGGCTGGAAGAAGCGATTTTCCGTTTCGTCTATATGTGGCGCGGTTCTTACGACTATACGGCGACGGCGCTCGTCGGGGCGCTCGTGGTGCTCGTGGGGCTGGCGATCATGCTGGTGGCTACGCGATTCGTCATTCGTTCGCTGATTCTCGTGCTGCTGCCGGAAAACTCCGGCAATCTCGTCGATATGATCTATGAGAAGCGCAAGCTCGGCCGCGGTCCGTCCATCGCGGTCATCGGCGGCGGGCATGGACTTTCGGTGTTGCTGCGCGGTATAAAAGAGGCGACGAGCAACGTGACGGCTATCGTGACGGTGGCGGACGACGGCGGCTCGTCAGGGCGGCTGCGCGAGGAACTTGGCATCATTCCGCCGGGAGACCTTCGGAATTGTCTTGTGGCGCTGGCGGACACGGAGCCTTTGATGGAAAAATTGTTCCAGTATCGTTTTCGGGGCGAAAGCGCGCTGGCAGGACATAGCTTCGGCAATCTTTTCATCGCGGCGATGCACGAGGTCACGGGCGATATGGAAACGGCGCTGGTGGAAGCGTCGAAGGTCCTCGCGGTCAAAGGCCGCGTGCTTCCGTCGAGTCAGGAGCATGTGCGGCTCGACGCAGTGATGGAGGACGGTACGGTCGTCGAGGGCGAGTCGCACATCCCGGAGGCGAAGAAGCGTATCCGTCGCGTGCGTCTCTATCCCGAGCAGGCGCGTCCCGTGGGAGCGGCGTTGGAGGCGATTCGGACGGCGGACGCGGTCATTTTGGGACCGGGCAGTCTCTATACGAGCATCCTGCCGAATCTTCTTGTGGACGGTGTGGCGGAGACGCTTCGCCGCAGCCGTGCGGTCAAGATTTATATCTGCAATGTGATGACGCAGCCGGGCGAGACAGACGGCTATACGGCGTCCATGCACGTCAAGGCGATTTTGGAGCATGTAGGCAAGGGCGTCGTTGATTACGTGCTGGTCAATTCCGGACCGATTTCGGAAAAAATGCTGGCGGACTATGCGGCGAAAGGTTCGTATCCGGTCGAGGTCGACCGCGCGGCGCTGCATCGGCTCGGCGTCGGCTTCGTGCAGGCGGATATCATGAGCGCGGAAGACGCCGGTCATCACGATCCGGAGAAGCTTCGCGAGGCAGTCATGAAGATGGTCTACGGGCTGACGTCATAACAGATATGGTTTGGGGGCGGGGAGATGCCTTCTTTTTCCGGCGATGTGAAAAATGAGCTGGCTCGATTGCCGCTTCAGAGGGATTGCTGCGAGCGGGCGGAGTTGGCCGGCCTTTTGCGCATGGGCGCGTCATTGACGCTGGGCGCCGGCCGTGCGCTGGGAATTACGTTTGTGACGGAGCACGCAGCGGTGGCGCGGCGTGTGCTCGTGCTGTTGAAACAGGCGGGTGCGGTGCGGACGGAGATCATGGTGCGCCGCTCGCGTCGGCTGGGGAAAACGAATACGTACGCCGTACGCGTGATGCCGGGCGAAGCGGTGGGCGTTTTGCTCGCCGAGCTTGGGCTTTCGCCCGCGGAATTTGCGGCGGGGGGGCAAAAATCATTGCTTCGTCGGAAATGCTGCCGCGCGTCGTATCTTCGCGGCGCCTTCCTGGCGGGGGGCAGCGTCAGCCGTCCCGAGGCGTCCTGCCATTTGGAGTATGTGACGACGAACGTTCGATTCGCGGAGCTCTTACAGACGCTTTTGCGTCGGTTCGGGTTTCCTGCGGGCATGACCGGACGCAAAGAAGATTATGTCGTATATTTGAAAGAGGGCGACGCGATTCTCGATTTTCTCGCGATGGCGGGCGCGGAGGAGGCGGCAACGGCTTTTGAGGCCGCGCGCAACGTCAAAGAAGTCCGTAATCAGGTCAATCGCTTGGTGAACTGCGAGACGGCGAATCTCAGCAAGACGGCGGAAGCGGCGGCGCGGCAAGTGGAGGCGATACGGGAGCTCGTTTCGTCGGGAGGGCTTTCGGCGCTGTCGCCGGGGCTCAAAGCGACGGCGGAGGCGAGGCTTGCGCACCCTGAGGCGTCTCTCACCGAGCTCGGCGCGGTACTCGGCGTCGGGCGCTCCGGCGTCAATCATCGACTGCGGCGTTTGATGGAACTGGCGAGCGGGAACGAGGCAAAAAGGGCGAGCGGCTGAGACTTCTCGCATAACGATATTGAATGAAGGGAGGCCCCGGGCTTGAGCAAGATTTATGTAACAGGCTACGGAAGGTCAGAGACTTATCAGAAAGCAGGACATGGCTGGATTTGGCGCGGGTTGTTCACGCTGTTGTTCCTGCTGTTGCTTATGGGCGGCGCTTTGGCGGCGATGGTGGAGCTTTATCCGCCGAAAGGCACGTTGATTTTGGAATATCATAAAGTCAACGATCGTACAAAGGACGACTACACGGTGACGCCGGCGGAATTTGCGGCGCAGATGGACGCGTTGAAAGCGGATGGCTATACGACTATTTCCGTGCTTGATTTTCTGCGCGCGAAAAAAGGCAAGCAGGAGCTTCCCGAAAAGCCCGTGGTCGTGACTTTTGACGACGGGTATAGCGACAATTTTACCGAGGCTTTGCCAATCTTGGAGCAGCGCGGCATGAAAGCGACGGTGTTCATGGTGACGAACAACGTCGGTTTGCCGGGCTATCTGACATGGGATCAGCTGCATGAGATGGAAAAGCGCGGCGTCGAGCTGGGAAGTCATACCGCGAACCATTTGCCGCTGACGGAAATGACGGTCGCCGAGGCGCAGGACGAGGCAAAGAAATCCAAGCTGCAAATGGAATGGAAAGGGTTGAAAACGGTATTCGTCCTTTCGTATCCGAACGGAAAGTATGACAAGTTCATGCCGGGAATCTTGAAGAAAGAGGAATATCTCGCGGCGGTCACGGGCGATCCGGGACTCAATACGTTCCAGACCGATCCGTACCGGCTGCTTCGGACGAATATTCCGCCGTCTCATTTCGGCATTCGCGAATTCCGGCTGCGGATATGGAAATCAAAAGCGATGGCGCTGCTCGGCCTGTGGCAAAATGTGGGTGAAATGAAAGAATGACGGCGGCGGGAGGACAGACGGCATGAGAGGGAAAAAGATTGCGGCTCTTTTGGCGGCGATGGCTCTTTTCGGAGCGGCGCCCGTCGCATCTGCGCGTCACATGGCGGAAGAATATGTAGATCGGGTGCAGCGGGAACGTCAGGAGCGGCTGCAGGAGGAAGCGCGCATGCGCAGGGTGCAGGAGCAGGCGGAAGCACGCCGTCGCGCACAGGAAGCGCGTCAGCTACACGACGATGAAGACGAGGAAGATACGGAAGCGTATGATGAGGAGATAGACGAAGAAGACGCCCGTGACGACGCGCATGCGGCGGAAGAGGCGGCTCGTCAGGCGCCGGCAGCGGAGGAAATCGAGGAGCGTCGACAGGAGGACAATTTCCGGAAAGAGGAAGCGCTCAGCAAAGAAGAGGCGCGCCGTCGGAAAGAGGAACGCCGCGAAGCGGAAAAATTGGAAAAGAAGCGCGCCAAAGAAGAAGCGGCGCTGGAAAAAGAGCGCCGGAAGGCGGAGGAGAAAGAACGCCGGAGAGCGGAGAAAGAAGAACGCGAACGGGAAAAGCAAGCCGCGAAAGAGAAGGAGCGAGCGGAAAAAGAGGCGCGTCGGGCCGCGGAAGCGGCAGAGGCGTCAAAGGAGGCGGCGAATACGGGCGAGGGTATCTTGGAGAAGTATTTACGCCGTGCGAGGGAAAAGGTGCAGGGAAGCGTTCCTGCGTCGGCGTCCACGGAAGCGAGGCTTCACATCGCGAAGGAGCAGCCAATCAAGCGCTTGGAAGTGGAGACGGTAGATACCGGCGGCACGCTGCTTTTTTCCGACAGTCCGGAATATGTGAAAGAACCTGGCATTCTCTATACCGACGTGGTCAAAGGGGACGCGCGCGTATTTTACTATCATCTGAACGATACGAAAAAGCCGTACAAAGTCGCCGTCGTCTTGGAGAGC
The DNA here is from genome assembly GCA_902782705.1 of uncultured Selenomonadaceae bacterium. Lineage (GTDB taxonomy): Bacteria > Bacillota > Negativicutes > Selenomonadales > Selenomonadaceae > RUG12372. The sequence goes on along the minus strand of CACZOL010000169.1, from coordinate 1,569 downwards.
GTGGGCGGACAGTACGCCGTTGTGCGCGTCACACGCCGTGCGGTCGCCGCGCCGAGCGAGAATTATTTCGAGGTCGGAAAAGGCTTGCAGGAAGCCTATTTCGCTGATAATCAGGCGACGGAAAAAATGTATATCGGTCCGGACGATCGGCGGCTTTTATTGGAGGAAATGGATAAGACTATAGTAAAGCCGGGCGAACTGGTTTCAGGTATGGTTGATTTTTCCGTGACCGCGCCTGTGCGCGTCAGCGTGCTTTTCTATCCGACGGGGAAAGACCCGCTCAAATATGTTGCCGAAGCGGATGTATTGCCCGCCGACGAGCATCGCTTGCGCGGAACTTTTGTCGGCATGGATCGGATTCTTCGGCTGAAACATTCGTATCGGCCCGACGACGACGGCCTCGCCTGCATCATACTTGCGGACGGCGAGCGTGATGCGTATCGGGAAGGCGTGGACGCGACAGACGGGAGTCTCGCCACAAACTCTGGGAATTACGGCATGCTTTATCGTTTGGAACTTCCCGTTCGAGGTAAGACGAGATTTTTGATGAGCCCGATGGGCGGCCTCTATGCGGGCGTTGTCCGAGCGGAATCGGAAGGAAACGGTTCGCAGCTTATTTCTGTACCGAGCAGGAGCTTTTTCTTTGGGGAAAGTACTGTGCATCCGCCCTTCACGAAGGAAGGTATGTCGACTTTGCTGACGACGGCGGATATAGCAGATCTGGGCGTTTTTCCGGCGAAGCCTCGAACATTCTTTGATTTCTCTCCGCCGGGGGCGTCCAATCTTCCCGTTATGTTGATTCTCGCGCCGGAAAATACGAAGCTGACGGAAGAACCGGAAAAGACTCCCTGATGCGCTTGCATACGGACGAAAAAAAAGGTACAATGTAAATATATTGACACGGAGGAGGAGATACGATGAAGCATATCAAGACGGTGAATAAGCCGACGCTTCAGTGCACGGTGAACAAGGGCGGCTGCGGCGAGTGCCAGGCGTCCTGCCAGTCCGCTTGCAAGACGAGCTGCACGGTGGGCAATCAGACCTGCGAGAAGTAATCGAAAAAAGAACGGGGATGCCCGAACGGCATCCTCTTTTCTTTGTTTTGGGAGAGAATGACTGCATGAAAGAAAGAATCCATAAATTTGAGCAGGGCGGAGAGTATATCCTGCTGGATGTGAACAGCGGTGCGGTGCATTTGATCGACCGCATGACGTACGATTTGATGGACGTTTTTGACGGCACGAACGACGACGAGGCGGCAAAGGCGATGTCCGGCAAATACCCGGAGGAGGAGCTTCGCGAGGTGCTTTCAGAGCTGCACGAGCTGATGGACGCGAAGCAGCTTTTCGCGCCGGATATCGACGTGCCGCCGACGTTTGCGGCGGAAGGCGTCGTGAAATCCATGTGCCTGATGGTCGCTCACGACTGCAATCTGCGCTGCGGCTATTGTTTCGCAGGGACGGGCGAGTACGGCGGCAAGCGCGAGCTGATGAGCAATGAGGTCGGCGAGGCAGCGGTGGAATATATCATCGAGCACAGCAAGGGGCGCAAGCATTGCGAGATTGATTT
>CACZOL010000168.1 GCA_902782705.1 uncultured Selenomonadaceae bacterium | reverse complement strand
GGTCATTCAGGTCGAGCACGCGCTTCCAGACGACGCGGCGCACGTCGATGTTCAGCGCGTTGCCCTGCTGGATATGGTTGTCCAGCACCGCCGCAAGCAGATTATGCGCGGTGGTGATCGCATGAAAGTCGCCGGTAAAGTGCAGATTGATGTCTTCCATCGGCACGACCTGCGAATAACCGCCGCCCGCCGCGCCGCCTTTCAGTCCGAAGCATGGTCCGAGGGACGGCTCGCGAAGCGCCACCGCCGTTTTCTTGCCCATCACATGAAAGGCGTCGGCAAGTCCCACGCTGGTCGTCGTCTTACCCTCGCCCGCAGGCGTCGGATTGATGGCCGTCACAAGAACAAGTTTGCCGTTCGGGCGTTCCTTGACGCGCTCCCAAACGGACGACGCGAGCTTCGCCTTGTATTTTCCGTAAAGCTCCAGCTCGTCCTCGATAATGCCCAGCGTGTCCGCGATTTCCCGTATCGGCTTGATCACGGCCTCCTGCGCAATCTCCACATCTGTCTTCATCTCTTCCCCTCCTGCACCAGCTACAAATCGTATATATTATTTCCCTTTTTGCATTTTCGCCGCCGTCACGACGTTTTGCATCAGCATGGCCACCGTCAATAAACCGACGCCGCCCGGCACCGGCGTGATCGCGCCCGCAACCTCGCTGACCGCCTCGAAATCCACGTCGCCGACAAGTTTTTTCGGCTCGATACGGTTGATGCCGACGTCCACGACTGTCGCGCCAGGTTTCACCATATCCGCCGTCACAAATTTCGGCTTGCCGATGGCCGCGACGAGGATATCCGCTTCCCGCGTGATTGCCGCAAGATTTTTCGTATGAGAATGGCAAATCGTCACTGTGGCGTTTTTCGCAAGCAGAAGCTGCGCCATCGGCTTGCCGACGATATTGCTGCGTCCGATGATGACCGCGTGCTTGCCGTCCATCGGAATGTCCGCGTATTCCAGCATCCGGATGCAGCCCGCAGGCGTGCATGGCGCCAGCGCCTGCTGTCCCGTGGAAAGCCGCCCGACGTTCACCGGGTGGAAACCGTCCACGTCCTTGTCCGGCGAGATGCGGTTCAGGATTTCCTGCTCGGCGCTTGCCAGAGCCTCCGGAAGCGGAAGCTGCACGAGAATCCCGTGGATCGACGCGTCGGCGTTCAATCGGTCGACGACCGCGAGCAATTCGTCTTTCGACGTATCGGCGGGCAGCGTCTCCATGACGGAATGAAAGCCCAGTTCCTCGCAGGCCTTGTTCTTGTTGCGGACATAGACTGCTGACGCGGGATTGTCGCCTACCATCACGACGGCAAGTCCCGGACGAATCCCCAGCGAATCCGCTTCACACTTCGCCGCCTCTTTGATCTTCGCCGCGTATTCCTTTCCCGATAATATTCTCGCCGTCATCGTTTTTTCCTCCTGAAAACGTATCGATCTTACAAATAGCTCCACCATGTGCAGAGAAACATCGCGACGGACACAACGCCGTTTCGCATGAAATATGCCTGCGTCAGGCTCGAAAAATCATACGGCGCGATGATACGGTGCTGATAAACGAGCGTCAACGCGGCAATCAGGACGCCGACGTAATACGGCCACGTCCGGCCCGTCATAAGCCCCACAAGCACAAAGCAGACGACGCACGCCCCATGAAGAGCCCGCGCCATCTTGAGCGCCGTCGGGACGCCGACTTTCGTCGCCAGCGAGTGCAAACCGTGCGCCTTGTCGAAATTCTCATCCTGCGCGCCGTACACCGCGTCGAACGCACCGATCCAAAGACCGACCGCGAGACACAGCATGATCATCGGCGCGTCAATCGAGGCCCGCACCGCAACCCAACCGCCTGCCGGCGCCATCGCTATGGCGATGCCAAGCACGCCGTGGCAGAAAAACGTGACGCGCTTCATGAAAGGATAAATCAAGAACGGGATTGCCGCCAAAGGCAGCAATTTTATGCAAACCGGCGGAAGCTGCAAAACAGCGGCAACGCAAGCCATAAGGCTCGCCGCCGTCAAGAGAGCCGCCTCCCGCATTGTCACCGCGCCTGTCACCATCGGGCGCCGTTTGAAACGCGGGTGTACTTTGTCGTATTTCAGATCGATCATATTGTCGAGCGCCAACGCCGCGCTCCGCGCCCCCGTGATTGCCAGCGTAATCCAAAGCAGCACGGAAATCTCCGGCACGCCCCCCGCCGCGAGAAAGGCACCCATATAGGCGAAAGGCAAGTCAAAAATCGTATGGTGCAGCGCGATATTTTCCACATGGGCTTTCAGCTTGTTCACTCGAAGCCAAGCTCCTTCCATCGGGCGGTCACGCGCTCCCGAACTTCGTCCGTCATGCGGATCTCATCGGGCCATTCCCGCGTATGACCTTCCTCCGGCCACGTCTTCGTCGCGTCGATGCCGACTTTGGTTCCCCACTTGGCCATCGGCGACGAATCATCGAGCACGTCCAGCGGCCCATCCACCAGCACGATGTCCTGCCGCGCGTCGATGTTGTTGAAGACGCGCCACCAGACTTCATCCTCGTCCTGCACGTTCACATGAGCGTCCACGACGATGATCATTTTCGTGAACATCATCTGACCCATGCCCCAGATCGCCTGCATGACCTTCTTCGCCTGCTGCGGATACGATTTCTTGATGGAGATCATCGCGCAGTTATGGAAAACGCCGGTCAACGGCAGATTGATATCGACAATCTCAGGGATCATTTGCTGTAGGAGCGGCAGGAAAATCCGCTCCGTCGCTTTCGCGAGACAGCAATCCTCCATGGGCGGCTTGCCCACCACCGTCGCCGCGTAGATCGGATCTTTCCTATGGGTGATGCACTGGATATGAAAGACCGGATAATCGTCGGCCAGCGAGTAATAGCCGGTGTGATCGCCGAACGGGCCTTCCCGCCGCCGTTCGTCCACGTCGACATAGCCCTCCAGCACGATCTCGCTGGTCGCGGGTACTTCAAGATCGACAGTCACGCACTTCGTCAGCTCTACCGATTTCTTCCGCAAAAATCCTGCGAAAACCATCTCGTCGATGTCCCGAGGCAGCGGCGCCGTCGCTGCATAGGTCAGCACAGGATCGGTGCCGATGGCCACAGCCGCCTCGATGCGGGTTTTGCCCTGCGCTTTCGCATCGCGATAATTTTCCGCGCCGTTCTTGTGGATATGCCAATGCATGCCCGTCGTACGCGAATCGTATTTCTGGAGCCGGTACATACCGACGTTTCGCTTGTCCGTCGTCGGATTTTTCGTAAAGACCAGCGGCAGCGTGATAAACGGGCCGCCGTCTCCCGGCCAGCAGGTCAGGATCGGGAATTCGTCGAGCGACGGATTGTCTTTGATAATAACTTCCTGGCACGGCGCGTTGCTCACATACTTCGGGAAACGCAGAGCGTTCCGCGCCATCGGGATCAGCGAGACAAGATCCATTTTATGGGAAAAAGAGATATACGGCAGCCGCAGGAGGCTCCGTATCTCGTCGGCCACGTCGTCCACTTTTTCAACGCCGAGCGCCATGGCCATGCGCTCCATCGTTCCGAAAGCGTTCATCAGCACCGGCATTTTATAGCCCTTGACGTTCTCAAAGAGAAGCGCCACATTTCCCTCGCCCTTCATTTTCGAGATGCGATCGGTAATCTCGGTGATTTCCAGCGCGCAGTCCACTTCGGCCGAAATCCGCTTCAGAAGGCCGCGCGCCTCCAACGCCGATATGAATTCGCGCAAGTCCCTGAACGCCATAAACCATCCTCATTTCCGGAGTACATATTTTACGACATAATAACTCAATTCGTAGAGCAATATGAGCGGCAACGCAATCATTGTCTGCGTGAATACGTCCGGCGGCGTCAAGAGCGCTCCCAGCACAAACGCCCAGAGAATGATATGCTTGCGCTTGCTGCGCATGAACGCGGACGTCACGATGCCGAACCTTGCCAACACGACCAATACCAGCGGCAGTTCAAATACTGCGCCGAACGGCAGCAGAATCGACAGCATGAAATCAAAATATTGATGCAGCGTAAACATCGGCGCCAGCGCATCGCTTCCCATCCCCATGAAAAAACGCACGGCAGCAGGAAGCACAAGAAAAAACGCGAATGCCAGGCCCGCAAAAAAAAGCAATACGGACGACGGGACAAGAATCCCGATCACGACCCGTTCTTTCACGGTAAGGGCCGGCAAGATGAAGCGCCATATCTGATAAAAGATTACGGGGAGGGCAAGCAGGAAGCCTGAGAACACCGTAATCTTCACATACATCAAAAACGCCTCGGCAGGCTGAAGATAATATAACTTTCCCACCGGAAGCGTAATATACGCCATGATCTCGTCGATAAACCAATAAGAAATGATGCTGCCAACGGCGACGGCGGCAATCGCACGCAGGATGCGTGCGCGAAGTTCCTCCAGATGGGCCACCAACGACATATTTCCGTCGTCGGCTTCTTCATCTTCCTCCGCCTCATCGACAAAAACGTCGCTGTCGTCGTCCTCGGGGACTTCGATATGCGGCTTGTCCACGCGTTCCCGCCGCTCCGCCGCAAGGCGCGCCGCCTCTTCAGGCGTTATCTGCCTCTCATTTCCCGATATAGTATCCTCCTGCATGAATCAACTTTCTTCCTTAACGTCGGTCTTTTCCACGATGCGTTTGGGCGGCTCTTCCTCCGTCACAGTCGTCGTCGCTTTCTTGAACTCATGGATACTCTTGCCCAGCGCCCGACCGACATCCGGAAGTTTCCCGGGGCCAAATACCACCAGCGCAATCACGAGAATCAACAAAAGTTCCCACATACCAATTCCGCCAAACATATCGTACCCTCCCAGACTTAAAAATCACGTTTTCCGATATAGGACGCCGCCGCTAAAAACGCTGTGCGTGCTTCCTCGGAAATCGTATCCGGCAAAGCGCGCCGCGCTTCCTCTAGATATTTATCCGCGCGTCTGCGCGCCTCTGCGATGCCGTCCGACGCGCGAACGATCTCGACCGCCCGTCGCACGCTTTCATCCGTCATCGTGCGATTCGTAACAATCCCGCGCAGTTCTTCCCTGTCCGGGCTCGTGCCCAGCGCCCGAATGACCGGCAGCGTCACGACGCCCTGACGGATATCGTTGCCTGCCGGCTTTCCGATACGCTCCTCCTCGCCCGTAACGTCGAGCAAATCGTCCGTAATCTGGAACGCCATGCCAATCGCTTTTCCGTAAGCCTTGAGCTTTGCGCACGCTTCCGGCGCCGCGCCGCCGACAATCGCGCCCAGCTCGCAGCAAATCGCAAGGAAATCCGCCGTCTTCATCGCGATGCGACGCTCGTATTCCGCCATATCGAGCCCCGCCTCATAAAGCGTCGAGTCCTGCAGGATCTCGCCGGCGCAAAGCCCTTGCACCAGCGCGGACAGTCCTTCGCCGACCGCCTCCGGATACCCCTTGCGCGACATCAGCGCAAACGCCCGCGCGAACATGTGGTCACCCGTCAATACCGCGATCTGGTTTCCCCATTTCGCGTTGGCCGT
>CACZOL010000167.1 GCA_902782705.1 uncultured Selenomonadaceae bacterium | reverse complement strand
GAGGAGCTTGCCCACGGGGTGGGCGTTCAGGTCCGCGGACAGGTAGCCGATGCGCAGACGGTCATGATGCAGACGGCGCTTCGGAAATGGATGAATCGGTGTGAGCAGCGCTTCGTATCGCCGATACAGCGCGTGAAAATCCGCCGAGGTGAAATCCGCCGCTCCGTTCGCGGCAAAAATCGCGTTGCTGGCTTCGACGCGTTTTTGCGTGAGACTGGGCTCGATGTCGGCGGCATGGGAAAGCGCTTCGACGGCTTCCCGTGTCTGGCCGAGGACGTGGCGAGCCGAGCCGATCATGCTCCACGCTTCCGCTATGAGCCCCAAATCTTTCGTGCCGCTTCCTTCCAGTTCCGACAGGCACTGGCGCAGAAGGGCGAGCTCGGTCAGCGGCTCGCCGCTGTCGCGGGCGATGAAGGCTTCCAGCAGGGTCAGCTTTGGGAAATCCGCGACTGATTGCCGGATATCCTTGACCATGCGCCGCGCGTCGTCGAGATTTTTGGCGAGCCATGCCGCGTGCGCTTCCCGATAGGCGGCGACGACTTCGTCGATGTTCGTCAAGCGTTTCCTGCTCATTTGATCCGCCCCACGTGCCAGCAAAGACGGTTGCCCAGCACGTCCTTTTGATAGGAGATGAGTTTGTCGATACCTTTCTCCGCCAGAGAAAGCATTGCGTCGTGTTCCGCGCGGGTGAAGGGACGTCCTTCGCCGGTGCCCTGCACTTCGACGAATTCGCCCGCGCCCGTCATTACCACGTTCATATCGACGGCGGCATGGGAGTCTTCCTCATAGCAAAGATCGAGAAGCGGCTCGCCGTCTTTCGAAAGGCCGACGGAAACCGCCGCGAGGAAATCCCGGACAGGGAAAGCATTTCCCGGCTTGTAGAAGGTCTCGCAGGCGAGCACCAATGCGACGAAGCTTCCTGTGATCGAGGCCGTTCTCGTGCCGCCGTCCGCCTGGATGACGTCGCAGTCTAGAATGATCGTGCGCTCGCCGAGAGCGGCGGTATCCGTTACCGCGCGGAGCGACCGCCCGATGAGCCGCTGGATTTCCTGCGTGCGTCCGCTTTGTTTGCCGCGCGCAGCTTCCCGAGGCGTGCGCGTAGCGGTAGAGCTGGGGAGGAGCGCATATTCCGCGTGCAGCCATCCCGTGCCCGTTCCGCGCAAAAACGACGGCACATGGTCTTCGACCGTCGCCGCGCAGAGCACTTTCGTTCGTCCTGCTTCAATCAGCACCGAGCCTTGCGGCCCTTGCTGCGCATATTTTGTGATTCGTACGGCGCGAAGATCTGCCGCTCCGCGCCCGTCCGTTCTTTGCACGATAGTATCCTCCATTTTGCCCGCGCTTTTCGCGCCCATCATTGCACTCATTGTATCAGCAAGCAGGCAAAAAAACAACAGCGCATAAAGGAAACAGCGAATAAGTCCCTTTCTCCCTTGTTTCCTGTGATTCCGTGAAGGAGACTTTTTTCCACGAAATTTTTTTTGCAGGCTTTTCATTTTCCGAAAATATGGTATAATACATTATAAGGAAAAGTGTTGTTTTGAATTGCTGAATTCAGGGAAAGGAGTGGTCGTCATGCCGACTGTCAACGCGGCGACAAGCGCCAATATGGGAATGAAGGCCGTTTCCGCCAATCGCGGATTGGTCGCGCCCAGCCAAGCGACGCACAAGGTCGGCGGACTCGTCGGTGCGGCGAGCAGCAATGGAACGCTGCAGCCGATGCTCAAACCGGCGAAGGGCTTTACCGATCTTTTGGCGGAGTACACCGACGCGAAGAAGAGTTTCGAGACGGGTATGGACACAGCTCTGGGCGGAGCGAAGAACGCTGCGGCTTCGCTGAAATCGGTGGACTTTATCAAGGAACGGAAAGAAGCGGCCGAGGCTCCCGAGAAAAAGAAGGAGACCGCTCCGGCGGCGAAACCTCTCGCCCAGCAAACCGGCCCGGGGGAAAAGACAGCCGCGCCGTTGGCAAAGAAGCATGAAGAAGCGCAGGAGAAAGCCGACAAAGAAGAAGAGCGCAAGGCGCTGAAAGCGGTGGAAGAATTCGTGGACCGCTACAACAAGGCGGCGAAATTCTTTGCGAAACATCAAGAGGTGTCGGAACATGTCGCTTCGTTGGCGTCGGTGTTCGACGATACTTCGCGCTCGGTGGGAACTCTTTCGGCAATCGGCGTGACTTCGGATGAGGAAGGGACGCTTCGCGTGGATGCGGAACGGCTCGAAGAATCGCTCAGGGAACGGCCGGAGTCGGTAGAGTATGCGCTGGGAGCGGACGGCCTCGCAGGACGCGCCGAGAAGAGCATCGATTTGGCGTCGTTCAATCGGGATAAACTGTTCCCGTCCATAACATCGATCATCGAAGCCAACAGGGACGCCGCGAAGTCGATGTATTCCGGACAGGCGGAGCGCGCGCAGGACGATTACGGCAGCCGCGGCTCCATGCTCAATATGTATTCTTGATCGTTGAAGCGAATAAAGGCAGCAAAAAAGCCCCGTACGTCGGGGCTTTTTTTGATGCCTTTATTCGCTTTTCCGTGTACGGAGGAAAAGATGAAGGAGGGCTTCTTTGGGGTCTGCTTTTTCCCGGATAACGCTTTCGACAGCCTGTGTGATGGGAAGCTCGACTTTGTATTTTGCGCCGAGTACGAGCAGGGCGGCGGCGGTGGATACGCCTTCCGCGAGTTTTTTCGACGGCAGCCCGCGCACGAAGTTCTCGCCGAAACGGCGATTGTTGCTGTGCGGGGAGAAGAGCGTGGCTTCATAGTCGCCGAGATGCGAAAGCCCGTAAACGGTCGCGGGATCGCCGCCCATCGCACCGACGAGCCGCGAAAGCTCCGCCGCGCCGCGCGCCATCAGTGCGCCTTTCAGGCTGGGGAGTTCCAGTCCGTCGAGCATCCCGGCGGCAAGGCCGACTACGTTTTTCGCCGCGGCGCCGATTTCCGCGCCCAAGAGATCGGAGGCATAGTAGAAACGTATCATCGGGCTTTCCCATGCGTCGGCGAGGCGGGGCGGCAGCGTTTCGTCTTCGGAGGCGAGCAGCATACAGTTCGGCACGCCCGCGAGAAAATCCTGTACATGGCCGGGACCAACCCAGACCGCGACAGCAGGCTCTTCGCCGAGTTCTTCCCGAAATACGCGGGAGAGACGCTTGCCGCTGTCCTGCTCCAGTCCTTTCATGCAGAGGACGAAGGTTTTTTGTGTCCAGATCGGTCGGGGAAGCGCGGCAATCTCGCGGCAAAGCGCACGAAAGCCCTGCGCGCCGACGGCAATGATCACGATTTCTGCGAATGCAAGGGCTTCCTTGAGAGAATCAGACAACCGCACAGTTTCCGGCAGCGTCAGATATTCGTTTTTCCGCGTATTTTTGAGTTCCGCGAGTTTTTGGGAGCCGGGGCGGCCCCAAAGCAGCGCGCCACAGCCGATATGATCTGCGTGCCAGGCGTGAAACGAGCCCCAGCGGCCGCAGCCGAGCACGGAAACGTTTCCTTTTTTCATGGGCGATTTACCTCCAACAGGTGCGCTAAATCGCGGACGACTTCTCCTGCGAGAATCAGGCCCGCAACGGAGGGCACAAAAGAAATCGAGCCGGGCGCCTGACGCCGTGCGTCGCCGTTTTCTTCGCCGGCGGGAGCGGGACGGAGCGGCGGCTCTTTGGAGTAAACGACTTTCAAGCGCGGGATGCCGCGCTTTTTCAATTCTTTCCGCATGACTTTCGCCAGCGGGCAGACGGTGGTTTCATAAATGTCCGCGATCTCGAACCGCGTCGGATCGAGTTTGTTGCCTGCGCCCATCGCGCTGACGATGGGAATTCCGCGCCGCGTCGCTTCCTCGGCGAGGGAAATCTTCGCTGACACCATGTCTACCGCGTCGACGATGTAGTCGATCGGTTCAGAAAAGAACGCATCCGCACGGTCCGGCGCATAGAGCTCGGCGATG
>CACZOL010000166.1 GCA_902782705.1 uncultured Selenomonadaceae bacterium | reverse complement strand
GGCCTCGAAGCCGACATCAAGGACCTGCCGATGGGCATGCACACCATCGTCAACGAGGGCGGCACCACCTTCTCCGGCGGCCAGCGGCAGCGCCTGCTGATTGCCCGTTCTCTCGTCCATCATCCGCGCATCATCGTTTTCGACGAAGCCACCAGCTCCCTCGACAACGAGACGCAGGCCATCGTCTCCCAAACGCTGGATGCCATGCGCTCCACAAGAATCGTCGTCGCGCACCGCCTCTCGACCATCGAGCACGCCGACCGCATCCTCGTCATGGATCGCGGGCAAATCGTAGAGGACGGCACCTACAACGAGCTGATGGAGAAAAACGGCCTGTTCGCGGAGCTCGCGGCAAGGCAGATCGCATAAAAACGACGGCATACAAAAAGCGAGGCTTTCCAAAGCCTCGTTTTTTCGTTATTCATATACCTTTGTTGCGGGAACCGCCGGTTACTTCCCGTCGCCTCGCCGCAGCGTCAGCGCCGTTTCCAAAGTATCGCTGATCGCCGCGTGAGGATAAGCGGCCAGCTCTTCGGCGCCGGTGACGCCGTGGGTGACGCCGAGGAAAGCGACGCCTGCGTTCTCTGCGGCGGCGGCGTCCGTAGTACTGTCGCCGGTGTAGAGCGCGTCCTTCTCCGCGCGACCGAAACGGGCAAGCGCCAGCCGTATTCCCTCGGGCGACGGCTTCAGCTCGCGCACCTCCTCGCAGCCGATGATGAAATCGACCAAGTCCTCCGCCTTGTCCCGCACGAACGCCTCACGAATCCGGTGCGACGTCTTCGACGAGATGATCGCGACATCCGCGCCGCGCTGTTTGAGCGCCCGCAGCACGTCCAGCGCTTCCGGATAAAAAAACGTGTTCGCGGTCATATATTTGTCGGCGAGGGCGCGGTAATGCGTCAGGAACGCTTCGATTTCCCCGTCGTCCGAAAGTCCCGTGATGCGCCGCACAGCGTCCCGAATCGGCAAGCCGATGGTCCGCGTGATCGTCAGATCGTCCACGACCGGAAACCCGAACGCCTCCATCGTGCGATGAAAACAACCGACGATTCCCCTCGAGGAGTCGGCCAGCGTATAATCGAAATCAAACAGATAGCAGGCGTAAAACGGCGAAGCGCCGCCCGCACGCGCAATTTCCATTCATTTACTCTCCGTTCCTTATATTTAGCCTTCCCCTTGAGGGGAGAAACGTGCCAGTGGCACATTTCTTGGCAGCCCGCAGGGCTGACGGATGAGGTGTTACAGCATTCCGCTTATGTCAACCCGTTAACATTTAATACTATCCAGCATAGTATATCAGAAACCGACAGAAAAAAGCGAATTTTAATCCTCTTTTTGCGTTGATATTATGGTATAATAGAAAGCGTGAATATCCAATGCGAGGGGCGGCCCGCCGTCTCCGTGAAAAAAGATTGGAGGATTTGGAATGAAATCTGCGAAAATCGTATCCGTCATCGGCCGCGAAATCATGGACTCCCGCGGCAACCCAACCGTCGAGGCCGAGGTCACGCTGTGCGACGGCAGCAAGGGCCGCGCGGCGAGCCCCAGCGGCGCGTCCACGGGCCAGTACGAGGCGCTGGAGCTTCGCGACGGCGACAAGAAACGCTATAACGGCAAAGGCGTGCTGAAAGCCGTCAAAAACGTAAATACGACGATCACGAAAGCCGTCACGGGCCTTACCGCTTGCGACACTTACACGGTCGACCACGCCATGCTCAAGGCCGACGGCACCGAAGGCAAGAAAAAACTCGGCGCGAACGCGATCCTCGCCGTCTCCCTCGCTGCCGCAAAAGCCGCCGCCATCTCCGAAGGCCAGCCCTTCTATCGCTTCCTCGGCGGCGCGCAGGCGCGCGTCCTGCCCGTGCCGATGATGAACATCCTGAACGGCGGCGCCCATGCCACCAACAACATCGACGTGCAGGAATTCATGATCATGCCGATCGGCGCAAAGAGCTTCGCGCAATGCCTCCAGTGGTGCGCCGAAGTCTACCATGCGCTGGCCGCGCTGCTCAAGAAGAACAAGCTCGCCACCTCCGTCGGCGACGAAGGCGGCTTCGCGCCGAACCTCAAGAGCGCGGAAGAAGCCCTCGACTACATCATGAAAGCCATCAAAGAGGCCGGCTATAAGCCGGGCAAAGACTTCGCGCTGGCCATCGACGCCGCTGCCAGCGAGTGGAAAGGCAAGAAGAAAGGCGAGTACGTCCTGCCGAAAGCCAAGACCAAATACACCACCGCGAAGCTCATCGACTACTGGGCGAAGCTCGTCGCGAAATATCCGATCGTCTCCCTGGAAGACCCGCTGGACGAGGAAGACTGGGACGGCTGGAAGAAGCTGACCGAGCGTCTCGGCGACAAGCTCCAGATCGTCGGCGACGACCTCTTCGTCACGAACACGAAGCGCCTCGCGAAGGGCATCAAGATGGGCGCGGGC
>CACZOL010000165.1 GCA_902782705.1 uncultured Selenomonadaceae bacterium | reverse complement strand
CTTGAGCAGGACTCGAACCTGCGACCGATCGGTTAACAGCCGATTGCTCTACCGACTGAGCTATCAAGGAATCAAAGCGATGCTTGTTGCACCGCGTTAAATATTATAGGGTATCGCCGTGGAAAATGCAAGAAATTTATTTTCCGCGCGCTTATTCCTCGCCCATGTCCTTCCTCATACAGCAGTTTTTGTACTTCTTGCCGCTGCCGCAGGGACAGGGATCGTTTCTGCCGACCTTGGCCTTCTTGCGGCGCGCCGCCTCGAAGGAAACAATCTCGCCGCCCTCGGGGTCGAGCTTGCCCGTGACGATTTCCGTCGGCGTGTGGCCTTTGAGCTTCCACATGCGGAGCGACTGATGAAAACCGATCAAAAGCGGCGACAGCGCTTCCATGTCCTTCTCATTTTCCGGATTGCCTAATTTCTCGATATAGCCGAGGACGTCTTTCATCTCGCCGCCATTCTGGAAGAGAATCGTAATCTGACCGACGACGTCAGCCGCACGCAAAACGTCCAACTTGTACACCGCCATGAAGAACTGCGCCAGTCCCTTGTATTCGTTCGTGGCCTCGATGTAGTCCTCTTCGCCCGCGTCGTAAACCTGCCCGTAAGACAGCTTCGCGAAACCGACGCCAATCTTGTCCTGCGCTTCAAGAATCTTGGCCGGGTCCATCACGGTGTAATAATACGCCACCTGCTCGGCAGTGCGAACGTTCCGCTGCCAGCACGAACCGTTGAACATGACTTTCATGAAATCGGAGAAGCTCAAATCGTCCATTCCAATCTCCGAATGCTGACGCACCTTCGCAAAAAGACGGTCGTAATCCATAACGCCGTAATAGAAGAGTAAGCCTGCTGCGATACGGAAAACGTCCGTATTCAGCTCGACGGCTTTCTGGAACGCGTTGTTTTTATCGAGCTGCTGAAATTCTTCCAAGATTTCTTTCGGCAGATACCAAGCGAGCTCCCCTTTGTAAGCGCCGCTGGCCATCAAACCAAGGCTCTGGAAATAATCGAGCCGCGTCTCGTCCGCACGAAACTCCGTGGAAATACCCTTTTTCGCCGCCAAATGACGAAACGCTTGATACTGCTCGTCTACGAGCGAAACAAACCATGTGCGGGAAAATTCCTTGATTGCCGGAACGAGTTTCTCGATCAATTCCGCCTTATTCATGCCGCTGGTGCCGGAAAGACCGACATTATAACGGATATCGTCGAGCTCCTGCCGCGTCATTGTCGCCAGCGCGTTTTTCAGCGTACGCCGCGCCGGAACTTCCCTTTTCATCAGTTGTTTTTTGCGCTTTTCCGCTTCCTCCATCACCTGTTTCTGAAGTTCCTCCAGACGCTGCTTTGCAGTATTTCCAAGTTCCATAATGCATATTCCTTCCTTTATTGATTCTTGCTATTCATTCTCCGAAGAAATCGGAGATTCCTTTGACAATACCGACGGCGGCTTTTTGCACGCCCTTCCTCGAAGTCAGGAGTTTTTCCTCTTTCGGGTTGGAAACGAACGCCACCTCGATCAGCGTCGCGGGCATTTTCGTATGCTTGACGACATAGAAATTGCAGGTTTTGATGCCCCGACTCGTCGTCTTGAGCTGCGCGACAAGATTCGACTGAATCTCCGCCGCCAACCTCTTGCTCGCCGCCGATCCTTTTGTGTAGTAATATCCGGTGGTTCCGGAAGCCTCCCTGCTCGTGAAAGAATCCATGTGAATCGAAATGAAGATATCCGCTTTCGCCTTATTCGCCACATCGCAGCGTGCCTGCAGCTCGTCGACGTCCGTCGCCTGCCGGTGCTTCGAGGAAACCTCCGTGTCCGTCGTGCGCGTCATGATAACTTTCGCGCCCGCCTCCTTGAGCATTTTCTCCACTTCTTTCGCAATTTGGAGCGTGATGCTCTTCTCGGTCACGCCCGACGGCCCGATGGCGCCTGAATCCTCGCCCCCGTGTCCGGGATCGATGACGATTTTCTTCCCTTTGACGCCCGGCGAAAATTCAACCTCTCCCGAAAGCTCTTCCACATTGTCGTCCGGCTTTTTCTCCTCACCCGGCTTCTCCTTGCTTCCTGCGTCATCCTTCCCCGAGGGCTTTTCTTCCTTTTTATCTTCTCCCGACGGTTCCGGCTGCTGTACGTCCTTTTTTTCCGTCGCAGGCTCGTCCGACCCCACACGATCGTCGGTAATCGTGCCGCCGTGAGAATCATCCTTCGTTCTGCCGACCTTTCCGAAATCCAGCACGACGCGATACGGAATCGCCCCTCCTTCAATGGAAAATACGTCGTAATGCCCCTTGCCCATCGTCGTCTCCACGACGACGCGCACCGTGTTTTCGTTGAACTGCGCCACGCGCACCTTGCTCGCGAATCGGCTCTCGATCACCGTCTCCCGCGCGACGTTCGGGCTAAGCCAAGCGCCGTGAAGATCGACGACGACGCGCGACGGATTGGAAAGAACCATCGTCGAATAATCGACTTCTTTATTCGCGTCCAAGACGATACGGAGCCGCTCCATGGACCCCGCCATACGCACCGCCGTAATGCCGGCAAGCTTCGCCGCCTTTTCGCTGAACGGCGTCGCCGCTTCCGCAAAGGAAGGCAATACTGTCCCGATCAGGAAAAGCAACGTAAATATTATCCGAATCATCGAAACCTCCGAGCCAAACAGAAAACTTGCGTCCTACATCTATGCTCTGCAAAACCTTAGGAATTTGGCGAAAATAACTGCTGCATAATGCGCAGGACGAATTCTCCATAGCAAGGCGGAGGAACGAGTCATAGCGGTGCTATGGCGAGCGACGACAACGCAGCTATGTCGGATTTGGACAAGCAGCATGCAGTAGTTATTGATGCACAATCCCTTATATCATACATCATATCAGCGCAAAAGAAAAGCGCGGCAATATTGTGCCGCGTTTATCTGAAAATCCGTTGCATACGGAGCGCCTTTTAACTTCGCTGAAACACAGGACTTATCCTTCCAGCACATGTTTCCGCACGGCTTCGGCAAATCCGTTCTGCTCGCAGGAAAGCGTCACTTCGTCCGCCGCCTCCTTGACAGCCGGAATGGCATTTCCCATCGCAACGCCGAGGCCTGCCGCGCGGAGCATTTCCACGTCGTTGCCGGAGTCGCCGAGGGCCATGATTTCGCCCGGAACGATCCCGCGCTTTTCGGCGAGGGCCAGCATCGCGCGCGCCTTGGAAACGCCGGGACGCACGATTTCAATATAAGTCGGACTGGACTGCATGACATCCGCTTCGTTTCGGAATTGATTCCGAAGCTCTCGGATAATATCTGCGATTTCTTCCGCCGGAACGACGACAAGCAGTTTCGGCACTTCCTTCGTCCTTGCGAGCATACCGCCGCGCCCGACCGCCTCGCCGTATATCTTCGACGCCGCCTCGTAAATGCGCGCCGCTTCCGTTTTCTCTACATAGTAAAGCGCATCGCCGACATAACTCTGCACGTACCAGTTGCGCGCAAACGCATAGCCAAGCACACGCTCGACAACCTGCGGCTCCAGATACGAAGCCGCGAGAACCTCGCCGCTTGTCGAGCGAACGATGGCGCCGTTGTAGCTGATAACGGCACCTTCTACGCCAATCTCCTCCGCATAACGAACCGCCGAACTGTGCATACGCCCTGTGGCGATGACCGTCGGCACGCCGAGTTTTGCCGCTTCACGTACGGCATTTTTGTTTTCCTCCGAAATCTTATACGCAGCGTCGACCAACGTCCCGTCAAGGTCGGTAACGATCATTCGGATCTTTTTCTCTCCCATTACGCCGTCTCCATATCGCGGCTCGCCACAATATCAACGCCGAGCCCTAAAATATTTGCCGCAACCACGTCGCCCGCGTGAACTGGAGCCTTGACGCTGACCGTGCGAAGCGCCTCCGCGCATTCGACGACGCGCCCTTTCGGCAATTTCTTTGCCGAAACCACGGGCAGCAGCGGCAGCCTTCCGCCCTCAACATGCACGGTAGACGTCAGCATCCGCGTCGGCGCGGTCAGTTCCTCTTTCGCATACTGCGCGCCCCGCGGACAGAAATTCCCGGTGACGTTCATGACGACGCCGTCCTCCACCGTCGCGCTGAGCTCGCAGCTCAACGGGCAGTTGATACAGTTTAATACTTTTGTTTCTGTCGTCATTTATTTCCCCTCCTCCAAATTTTGCATTACAGCTTGCCCAAATTCCCATAGCCTTTGTTGTCGTCGGTCGCCGTAGTATTAGTACGTCTCCCTCCTCCGCCTTGCCTATGAAAATTTGTTCTAAGCTCTATCCGCAAAATTATTCCTGTATCAACGAAACTACAATCTCTGACACCAGCGATTTTACCTTTGCCTCCGGCAGATCGACTGCGATCATTTCACTGGGTTTCGCAATCATCAGCGGCTTCGCGAAAACTTCCTCGCCGCCGCTCGTGACTTTCAGCTTCAATTTCCCACGCATCGGCTGCGTCACGCGCATGAACAGGCGGACTTTTTCCGCCTCGTCGCCGAGCCGCAAGTGCTGCGGCACGCAGGTGCGAACATTATCCCCGGTCGAAACCGCAAGATCACGCTTCTTGCCGCCGCTCTCCCCAAGAGCCGCTTTCGCTGCAAACTTTCCGGCTATTTCCGCCTCGTCGGAAACGAAATCCACGAGGTCGTGCACATGGACGACATTGCCCGCCGCGAAAATACCCGTCTCGCTCGTCTCGCGCCGCTGATCGACAATCGGGCCGCTCGTCAGTGGGTGTATCGCGAGGCCAAGTCCACTCGAAAGCTCATTCTCGGGAATCAACCCGACGGAAAGAAGCACCGTGTCGCAGTCGATCTCAAATTCCGTTCCGGCAATCGGACGCATCTTTTCATCGACTTTTGCCACCGTGACGCCCGTGACGCGGTCTTTTCCGTGAATCGCGACGATGGTATGCGAGAGATGGAGCGGAATATCATAGTCGTTCAGGCACTGGACAATATTTCTCGTGAGGCCGTTGGAGAACGGGCAGATTTCCAGCACCGCCTGCACCTTGCATCCTTCAAGCGACATACGCCGTGCCATGATCAGGCCGATGTCTCCGGAGCCGAGAATTACAATCTTCTTCCCGGGAATATAACCCTCCATATTGACCATGCGCTGCGCTGCGCCCGCCGTATAGACGCCCGCAGGCCGCGTTCCCGGAATCCGTATCGCGCCGCGTGTGCGCTCGCGGCATCCCATGGTCAGTACAATAGACTTCCCTTTGAGTTCCATGACGCCGCGCGTCGGATTGATCGCACGCACGGTCTTGTCCTTCCTCACTTCCAAGACCATCGTGTCGACGAGGATTTCGACCTCGGACAAATCCTTCACAAGATCGTAACAGCGCTGCGCGTAGCCCGGGCCGGTCAGTTCTTCTTTGAAATGGTGCAGGCCGAAGCCGTTGTGGACGCACTGCTGCAAAATACCGCCTGCCTCGCGATCGCGCTCCAGTACGAGAATCTTCTTCGCGCCGTTTTGCTGGGCGCTGAGCGCCGCCGAAAGTCCCGCAGGGCCGCCGCCAACGATGATGACGTCGTACATGTCGCTCATTTCCGCGCACCTCCCAGCTTTTCTTCATACATATAAGATTCCTTTCCGTCTTTTCGAACCTTCGGCACGGGAATCGAAAGCTCCCTTGAAAGGATCTCGATTACGCGCGGCCCGCAGAAACCGCCTTGGCAGCGGCCCATACCCGCGCGGGTGCGCCGCTTCACGCCGTCCACCGTCTGGGCGCCGCAGGGGCGGCGAATCGCGTCCACGATCTCGCCCTCGGTGATGGTCTCGCAGCGGCAAATCACGCGCCCGTAACGCGCATCCTTCTTTATCAGCGCCGCCTGCTCTTCTGCGGAAAGCTCCCGGAAAACAGGCTGCTTTGGACGGCCTTTCACCACGTTCGCCTTTAGTTGTGCACCCGCCGCTTTTGCGATTTCTTCCGACAAAAGCCGCGCGATGGCCGGCGCTGAAGTCAGACCCGGCGACTGAATACCCGCCGCGTGGTAAAGCCCTTTTGCCGTCTTCGATTCGCCGATAATAAAGTCGTTCGTATCGGACACGGCACGAATGCCAGCGAACTCTGTAATCGCCGCGCCCATCGGCAGCTCCGGCACGAGTTTTCTCGCGCCCGCGATAATCTCGTCCATGCCCGCCGTCGTCACGGCGGTATCGTCGCGGCTTTCCTGCTCCTGCGCGTTCGGCCCGATGAAAACGTTTCCGTGTGTCGTCGCACAGACGAGAATTCCCTTCGAGGTCTTCGTAGGCGTGGGGAAAACGATTCCCTTCACCATCTTAGCCTGCGCCGTCTTGTCAAACAATACATATTCGCCCTTGCGCGGCCGAATCGAAAAACTCTTGTCCCCCGCCATCGCCGCAACTTTATCGGCAAAGACGCCGGCCGCGTTCACGACGAATCGCGTGCGGATCACGCCCTCCGTCGTCTCCACCGCCGCAATTTTTCCTCCCTCCACACGGATATCCGTGACCTCGCAGTCGCGCAAGATTTCCGCGCCGTTTTCCATCGCGTTTTCGGCAAACGCCGCAGCCAAACCGAAAGGCCAGCAAATGCCCGCCGTCGGGGCCCAAAGCGCCGAACGAATCCCAGAGGAAAGATTTGGCTCCTTCTCGCGTACTTTGTCACCGCGCCATATATCTAAACCGGAAACGCCGTTCGCCTCACCGCGCTTTTTCAGTTCTTGCAGCTGCTCCTCGTCCTCCTCCGTCATCGCACAGACGAAAGAACCCGTCCAATCTATATCCAAATCCAGCTCGTCCTTGAGTTCGTGGTACAGCCGATTCCCTTCGACGTTCATGCGGGCCTTCATGCTCCCCGTCGGTGCGTCGAAACCCGCGTGCAGGATCGCGCTGTTTGCTTTCGTCGTCCCCGCCGCGATATCCGGCTCTTTCTCCACCAATACGCATTTTAAATCATAACGCGCCAGCGCCGCCAGCGTCGCCGTTCCGGTAATGCCGCCGCCGATGACGACGACGTCCGCTTCTCTCCCCATTGCGTTCCCTCCTTTTTATCCTATATGAAAGCCGTCCGTTCTTGTTTCTTAATGCTGTATACATATTTCGGCACGACAGCAAAATCTCCTGCCTTGAACGAAAATAAAAGAGAGGCAATACATTTCGTATTGCCTCTCCTGTCCTATTGCTAAAACTATTTTTATTTTGCCGCGCCGACCGTACCAAGCACATGCGAAGCCGCATGATCAATTATCGCC
This sequence comes from uncultured Selenomonadaceae bacterium, assembly GCA_902782705.1. Classification (GTDB taxonomy): domain Bacteria; phylum Bacillota; class Negativicutes; order Selenomonadales; family Selenomonadaceae; genus RUG12372. The sequence continues at coordinate 4,766 of CACZOL010000165.1, read as the reverse complement.
GTCTGATACGCGCTCGCCACCGTCGTCAAGCTCACCGCTTTAACGCCTTCCGCCGCCCGTCGCTGCTGACGAACTTTTTCCGTGCCGTGGCGTCGGGCTTCCTGGATCTCGTCCTCGGGCAAATCCCGATACGTCTTGGAACGCATGAAATCGTTCCATTCCGCTTTCAAATGACGCAAAACGAGCAATATCAACGGGTCGTCAAATTCCGCGTCTTGGCTTGTCTGCTGAAGCGACGTCGCCGCATCTTTATTTTCTTGCGCAACCTTCTCGCCGGTTTCCGCGTTTGCCTCGCTGCCCGCAGCTTCCGCGCCTGCCGTTTCCGCTGTGCCGTCCGCCGAAATATTCTCCGCGCCCGCCGAGACATTTTCCGCGCCTGCCACATTCGCGTCTGCCCCTGTCGCCGCGCCATCAGTGCCCATCGGCGACGCGGCGTCCAACGAAGAGGCGGCGCCCTCGGCGCTCGCAGCCACGCCCGCATCCGTACCGACGGCTCCGCCCGCGTCGCCGCCGGATATGCCCGACACGCCGCCTCCGCCGCCGATATTGGAAGACAGCGACGCCGCCGCATTCGCATAAGCGATTGCCACCGCGCGCTGGGCCTCCGCTTTCGTCTTTGCTGACTTCAGCGCACGCTCCAGCTTCTCGCGCTGCTCCATCGTCGTCTTGGCTTTTTCGTACAACTTCTCGTCATTCTGGCGCAAATACTCCAAATCCTGCGGCGTGAGCTTCTTGCCGCGCCTCAGCTTTTGCTTGATGCTGCTCTTGCGCGCCGACTTCGCCGCCTCGTCGTTCTTTTCTGTCTTGCCCGCATACATCTCGAAGACAGACTTTGTCTCCCTTGATTCCTCCTGCGCTTTCACGAAAGTGCTTCTCGTGTCCTTCCAGTCGAAAGACTGCCCCGTCTTGACCTTCTGCTGCGCAGATTTCTTGAGCTGGTACTGCTGCGTAAACGAATGCAACGTCCCAATGGCCTCAAACATGACGACAACCTCCCTGTTCCCTGATCTCCTTGAAACCCTTCTGTCCATAAATTTCCTATTTACATTATACCATGCATTCTTCCTTTTTCATAGAAGAAATAATACTTGATTATACAGTGGAAAGTTTGTCTTTGACAAACTCCGAACTAAGGCATTATAATACTTTTGTTTTGGAAGCCATACCAAAATGTAATACCACAACAGGAGGAACATCATGTCACAGAAAGTTTTCCCTCTCTCCCAAGACAAACTCGAAGAAATCATCCGGCGCTACCCGACGCCGTTCCATATCTACGACGAAGCAGCTATCCGCAAAAATCTGCGCCGCCTGTTCAAAGCGTTCTCTTGGGCGCCGTCGTTTCGCGAACACTTCGCGGTCAAAGCGACGCCGAACCCGTACATCCTGCGTCTCCTTGCCGAGGAGGGCGCAGGCGCGGACTGCAGCTCCCTCGCCGAACTCTTGCTTGCGGAAATGGCTGGGATTCGCGGCGAAAAAATCATGCTGACGTCGAACGACACCCCTGCCGACGAATTCCAAAAAGCGCGGGAACTCGGCGCGATCATCAATCTCGATGACATTTCCCATATCGACTATCTGGAAAAATGCGCGGGCTTCCCCGACTGCCTTTCCTTCCGTTATAATCCCGGCAACCTCGTCACAGGCAACGACATCATCGGACAGCCGGAGGAAGCGAAATACGGCCTGACCCACGACCAACTCATCGAAGCGTACCGCACCGCGAAAGAACGCGGCGTCAAGCGTTTCGGCCTGCACTGCATGATCATCTCCAACGAACTGAACGCCAATTCCTTCATCGAAACGGCGAAGCTGATGTTCCACACCGCCGTCGAGATCAAGGAGAAGCTCGGCATAAAGCTCGAATTCGTCAATCTCGGCGGCGGCGTCGGCATCCCTTACCGTCCCGAAGAAGAACCCGTCAATCTGGAATACGTCGGCGAAGGCGTCCACAAAGCTTATCAGGAAATCATCGTCCCGGCTGGGCTCGACGGCCTCGCCATCGCCATGGAGCTGGGGCGCGCGATTACCGGCCCTTACGGCTGGCTCGTCGCGACGGCTATCCACGAGAAAAAAACCTACAAGGACTATATCGGCCTCGACGCCTGCATGGCAAACCTGATGCGCCCTGCGATGTACGGCGCATACCATCATATCGTCGTCGTCGGCAAGGAGGACGCATTCTGCGACCACGTCTACGATGTCACCGGCTCGCTTTGCGAAAACAACGACAAATTTGCCATCGACCGGAAGCTCCCGGAAATCGCCATCGGCGACCGTCTCGTCATCTTTGACGCCGGCGCCCACGGTCACGCCATGGGCTTCAACTACAACGGCAAGCTCCGCAGCGCCGAACTGCTCCTAAAGGAAAACGGCGACGTACAGCTCATCCGCCGCGCCGAAACCATCGACGACTACTTCGCCACGCTGTCCTTCGACGGATCGGAATTTGGAAAGAAATAAATCGAACATAAAACCCGCTGTTTCCCTATATTGGGAGGCAGCGGGTTTTCTATATTTGAGCGTATCGCGTTCATTCCAAATTCCATTCCGAAAAAATTTTGTAATCAGGAAATCTGATTTTCCGAATTTCTGATTTCCTGATTTTCCGATTTTCTTACTCCAATTTTTTCGTTCGACGTTTTCTGTCAAGTGCCCGCTCTTGCGCATATTCAAAAGCGACTTGGTTTTGTATCCGTTCTTTTGCGTCCTCGGAAAGCGTTTGGTACTTCAAGAGCAGGCTCTCCGCATCCGCATCAAACCCTTTTTTCTGCAAGCGCATCTGATATTCTGTACAGCCGAGAATATAGTCCGTGGAGACACGCAACACACGCGCGATTTGCACAAGCGTTTCAAAATCCGGTTCACGGGCGCTCAGTTCGTATTTTGCAAATGTATGATATTGGAGATTGAGCCTTTTTGCCAATTCGTCCCTTGTCATTCCGATTCGTTCACGGGCGAAACGAATCCTCGCCCCAAAGTCCTATCATCTTCTTTTGGGATTGGAAGGAATACAATACATTGAAGGCACATAAAGATGATTATCCAAAACGCGAAATTACGTTGACATTAGGCAATATGTCCAATATACTATAATATATTAAGAACTCAATTTCTAATTATTATTGTTTATGACATATACTGATTAATATTAATCACTTAAATCAACTGAAGAATATTATGCTGTTCTCCGCTCGATTCGAAAAAATTATTGAAAAATTTATTATTAAGAAACTCATAGCAGGAGTTGCACAATAATTCTTAACAATAATGTTTTCTGTCGCAGAAAGGCGGGTTATACGTATGGAAGAAACAAAAAAAACATGGCATTGTCTTGTTTGCGGTCATAAAAATCCGTCAGGAAATTTTTGCGCTAAATGTGGAACCCCAAAACAAAATGACCTTACACCACATTCGAGCTTCATGACACACGACGCATTGATAGCCACAAGTAATAAAAGCCAAACGAATAACAATACAAAGAGACTCCTTGCTGTAATCATTGTAGCCGTAGCTGCTTACTTGGGATATAGTTACTACATAGAACATTGTTATGATTCTTATGAAAAGAAATTAGTTAATGTAGTAGAAGAGATTGGGAATACTATCTCCAACATTAAAAATCTTCCTGGAGATCCGAATGCGAATGAAACTAAGAAAATAGCAGAGACAATTGATAAAGAAGTTGCTCAATTAGATGAACTCAAAAAAGAATTCTCCGGCACTACGACACCAGATAATAAAAAGAGTCAACGAGAAACAATTTTAGACTTCATCGATAAAAACAAAGAAGTTCTTTCTAAAGCGAACAATATATTAAAAAATCAATCTTTTTGGGTTCTTCGTCTTGATAAGAGTGTAGAAGAAACTTTGACAAAAAGTGTGAATGACTTTAAGGAAGCGAAAAAAAACGCCATTAATGTTAAAGATGTCATTGTACACAGTGTTAATCTCACTGAACGACTTTCATTAGATGCCTTAGAGAAGAATCTTTCCCAATATATGGAAAAGAAACTACAAAAAGATAACACCGCCTATACTACAAAACGGAAAGAATATGAGGAACGTCTTCATAAGGACAATCAAATATTGAGACAAAAAGAAGAATTGGTCTTTTTACCAAGCGAAGTTGTAACTTATGGGAAAGACATTGTAGTACGTGGTAAATTTTATAATGGTACAGTTGATCGCATTATAGGGCTTCAAGAAATGATGATTGATCTTGTCATAAAAAAACAAGATGAAGTGCTTCTCTCTATGGAAAACTACTCCATTCGAGATAATAGTCTTCTTAATATTTTTATCCCCCCAAAAAGTTATGCACGACAAACAACAGAACTTCGCCTCCCAGGAAAGGCAGAGGGCCTAGGTTTTTTTGATAATTTTGTCTTTCATGCTCACGATATCCATTGGAAAGCCCGAAAAGCCCCTTGAAGTTGTAGTCAAAAGGACACGTTCTTTTGATAAATAAAGTAGCGTCCCAAATTAAATATCGAAAGGAAGTTATATTTATGAAAAAATGTACAAATTGTCATCATGAAATTGAAGATGATGCAGTATTTTGCCCGGAATGTGGCACTGCACAGGCTTCGTTGCAACAGAATGACAATAAGCAAATCAATCCTAAAGACTCTTCTCCTACAACTCAGCAGGTATTAGCTGCCTCAGGAGCTGAGGCGGCTAGAATTGCTCAGAATTTATCACAGCATCTCTTTTCTCGCATGGGAAATGTTTTGCGCTGGGAAAAACTGGCATATGTCGGTTTG
>CACZOL010000164.1 GCA_902782705.1 uncultured Selenomonadaceae bacterium | reverse complement strand
GCGTCTTTTTCCGGCGACGGATGCGCGCGCCGAAACGCCGACGCCTCCGCAATCTCCTGACGCAAGCGCGAAGTCTCTTCTTGTTTCGCGGAGAGCTCGGCGCGCTGCGGCAAATACAAAAGCCCGTAAAACGACGCGGCAATGACCGCAGAAACGACCGTCAAGAGGAAAAAACGCTTCCGCGCTTGTTTTGATCGCATATTGTTAAAACCTTAACCTTACTTTGAAATGAATCTCCCCACGCTCGTCCGCTGCAGAGTCTTGCAGCGACGGCTTTTCACGAAGCGTCGTTTCTTCCCGTTCCAGCCGGTCCAAATATTCGACGAGACGCGCGTGATTCGGCGCGCGGCCGCTGCAAAGGATTGCGCCGCTCTCCTGCACGTCAAACTCCGTCAGATAGACGCCGTCCACTGTCGTCGCGCCGAGCGCACTGAACACAGCATACCATGAAAGCCGTTCTCGGGAAAGTCCTTGAAGCAGCCCTTCCGCGCTGGTGATTTTCCCGTGCCCGTCTGCGAACGTTGCCATGTTCTGCCGTTCCCGCGATTCCAGTGCATATTCCTGCCGCAGTTCTTCAATCCGCGCGTCCGCCGCAGAGATCTGCACAAGATTCCAAACGAGGAACAGCAGCGCCGCAACCAGCGTACAGGCAAGAATCGCATTCCCGCCCGCTTGCCAAAGCCGCAGGTTGCTTCCGCGCTCCGACGCCGGTAAAAACTCGACGCCGACGGACGGGCGATAAAAGCGAAAAGCCGCATACAACGCCGTGGAAAGTTCCTGCGTCCAATCCGCCCGCACGATGGCCGGGGAAAGCTCCGCCTCCATGTCGCGCCAAACGATGCGGCCGTTTTCCCGGCGATAGGTGAATCGAAGCGGCTCCATCGTAAGCGCCTCGACGGAAAGCCCCGCCGACGTCATGGCTTCAACAAGAACGCGTCCATATTCCGTAGGGAGCGCCGCCAGCTCGATTTGTTCGTCGTGCGCGCCAAATCCCGGCCAATACGCGCCCTCGGCAAACGGTACGTTCGTCTCGATATCCCAATAAGCCGCCGCAGTCAGCTCCTCCCGTCCCATCGGCGGAAACGTCCGCTCATAAACGAAAAAGAGCTCCCGCGGCAAACATACGCTTATATTATCATACGCAAGACCGCATGTCACACAGAGACGCGCCAGATTTTCAGCGAGACTTTCCGGCGACTCCCAGAGCGCGCCTGCAGGCGCCTGTATCTTTTCCGCGCGCGCCTGTCGGACCAAGAAACGGCCGTCATCGTCCCTCTCCAAATCCACGAGAAAAACTTCCGCGTCCGAAATGAAAACACCTAAAGCGCGCCGCGCCTCCGGCAGCACGCGACGCACCCAATCCAGCGACCGCATCGGCAAACAAACCTCCCACTCGCCCGCTTTGTCATACTAAAGAGTTATTTTACACGATAACCGCCCGCCTTGCAACGAAAACGCGCCTTGATTCTTCCTTGAAATTTTCCTATAATATTAGGAGATTTTTCTTCCTTTGGGGGCTGCAATGCATCAATATCTTTTTTATATCGGCGATTTCCCGATCCGCGCATACGGACTCGTGCTGAGCCTTTCCATCGTATTGGCCACGGGCGTCGCCTATTTCCTCGCGAAGCAGGACGGACGCTGGCACACCCATATCGTCGACATGGGCATCTACTGCGGATTGGCCGGCATTCTCGGCTCACGCCTCTGGGACGTCTTTTTCTTCGACTGGGATTATTATCGCGACCACCTGACGGAAATCCTGAACGTCTGGCAAGGCGGGATGGCAATCCAAGGCGGCGTCCTGCTCGGCACCGTCGTCGGTATCCTCTACACCAAGAGGCACGGCATCGACTCCTGGGCCATGGCTGACATCGTCTGCCCCGCCATCATCCTCGGGCAGGCGCTGGGCCGCTGCGCGAATCTTTTGAACGGCGACGCGTTCGGCGCGCCGACGGGCGGCAGCTTCGGACTGTTGTACCCGCCATCCACGCTTGCTTATCGGACTTACGGCGATCAGCCGCTTTGGCCTGCCGAAGTTTGGGAAGGGCAGCTCGACATGGCCATTTTTGCGCTGCTCCTGATTTACCGATCGACTTCCCACGCGAAAGGACAAGCCTTCTCCCTGTATGTGATACTCTATTCCGCCGCGCGCTTTTTCCTTGAATATTTCCGCGGCGATTACACCGACCAAGTGCTGGGACTCTTCACTTCAGCGCAGACGACAAGCCTCGCTTCCGGTCTTCTCGGCGTCGCCGCCTGGATTTGGTTCGGCCTGCGGGCACGTCGAACAGGAAACACGGAATAACGCTGAAACCGTGCGGTTCTTGACAGTGCCGCGCGGTTTCGTTATACTTAGCATAGTATTAAACTATGAATTAAAACACGATTTGAAATGGGGGCGTTTACCATGAGCTACAAACTTTGGGACGTATTGAGCGAGCTGCGCTCAAGCGCATACGAATGGATCGACCTGACACACCCGCTGGACAACGAGAGCCCGTATTGGGCCGGCATTCCCGAAGGCTCGGTAGAGCTTGGAAAAACCTGCTTCGACTGGGGAAACGAAATGCTCGATTGTCTGATCCAGACATTCAAATTTCCGGGACAATTCGGTACGCATATCGACTTTCCGGGCCATTTTATCAAGAACGCGCCGCTGTCGGAAAAATTCGGCGTAAACAATATGCTTTTCCCGCTCTGCGTCGTCGACATCACCGACAAAGTGAAAAAAGACGTTCATTACGCGGCGACGTCGGCAGATATCAAAGATTACGAGGCGAAATACGGCGCGATTCCAGACGGCGCTTTCGTCGCGCTTCGCACGGACTGGAGCAAGAACTGGCCGAACATGGATAAGCTCTCCGGCGTCGCCGCCGACGGCAGCGAAAATTTCCCCGGCTGGTCGCTGGACGCGCTCAAATACCTTTACGAAACGAAAAACGCCGCCGCCAACGGCCATGAGGCACTGGACACCGACGCCTCCGCCGAAGCCGCGAAAGCCGGAGATCTCGCCTGCGAGCGCTATGTGCTCCAAAAGGGCAAGCTGCAGATCGAAGTCCTGAAAAATCTCGACCGCGTGGCTCCGGCCGGCGCGCTGCTCTTCGCCGCGTGGCCGAACATCAAAGGCGCGACCGGGCTCCCTGTCCGCGCCTTCGCCATCACGCCGAAAGCTTAAGGAACCACTGCGCAAATCCCTTTCAGCTTTTCCTTAAAGACGCAAAAATCCCGAAATTCTTCTATACGAAGAATTTCGGGATTTTTATATACGGCTCAAACTCTTTCGCTTTCGCCATGACGGGGATTCTTCTTGACGATCTCGATCGCCTTGGCAAGCTGCTCAACGATCTGGATCGACTTTTCCATCGACATCGTCTGCAATTTCATGAAGAGGCTGCCCTTATTCGATGAGATATATTTCGGCGGCAGATTGTTCAACGCGAGAATGGCAATATCCTGACGGCACCGTTCACACTTGCAGCAATCCGGATATTTCGCGAGAACGCTGTCCAACTGCTCGAGAACGAGTGTCTCCATATAATTCTTGAGTTCCATGCCGTTTCCCTTTCCTTCATATCGGTTTAATCAACATACCTAATTATTATACCATTCTATATACAACTGTGCAATGATATTCTATGCCCATTTACCTTCAAGCAGTGTGACAAAAGACACACAGTTGTGAACCGCCGCAGCGCCTTGCAAAATGCCCCGCAAAATCATTGACACGACCCAACAAGTATGATACATTATATGTTGTTGTGCGCGCGGCCAAGTTTGCGCGTGCGAAACTGCATACTACTGATTAATCGCAGTTAGGATTGTAATTCTTACTGCGATTTATCGGACGGCGTTTGCGCCATAGGCGCAAACGTAGCCTGCGAAGCAGGCGTATCTCAGTTCAAAATTTTAATTCACTTAAAATTTTGGCCTGAGATTAGACTGAGTAGGGTATGTCGTTCAAACCTTGGAGAGTTGTCCGAGTGGTTGAAGGAGCACGCCTGGAAAGCGTGTGTACGGCGAACACTGTACCGAGAGTTCGAATCTCTCACT
>CACZOL010000163.1 GCA_902782705.1 uncultured Selenomonadaceae bacterium | reverse complement strand
CGGCAAGGATGATACGCTGTTCGCGAAGGTCGCCGGAAAGGTCGCCTTCGAGCGCAAGGGCCGTTACAACCGCCAGGTCAGCGTGTATCCGGTGGAGGAGGCTGCGGCGGTGTAATTCCGTCCGCACAGAACAGTTTATTGAGATACCTGCGCTTTGCGGCGCAGGTATTTTTTTCAAACCCGTCAGGAGAGTATATGCAATTTATTGACCGAACAACCATTACGGTGAAGGGCGGCGACGGCGGCAACGGGAAGTCGGCTTTTCGTCGGGAAAAGTACGTGCCGAAGGGCGGCCCGTCGGGCGGCGATGGCGGCCGCGGCGCGGACGTCGTTTTCGTCGTGGACAACAATATGAATACTTTGCTGGAGTTCCGTTTTCATCGGAAATTCCTCGGGCAGAACGGCGAGAACGGCGACATCAAGAATCAGTTCGGCGCCTGCGCGCCGCCCTGCATCGTCAAAGTGCCGCCGGGAACTATCGTCAAGGACGCGAAGACAGGGGAAGTCTTGGCGGATATGACCGAAAACGGTCAGCGGGAGATTATTGCGCGCGGCGGCCGCGGCGGGCGCGGAAACGCGAAGTTTGCGTCGAGCCGCAATAAAGCGCCGACGTTTGCCGAGCTGGGGGAGCCGGGCGAGCAGAAAGAACTGCTTCTCGAGATGAAGCTGCTCGCGGACGTTGGACTCGTTGGCTATCCGAGCGTCGGAAAATCCAGCATTATTTCCTGCGTTTCAGCGGCGCGGCCTGAAATCGCCGAGTATCACTTCACGACGCTTACGCCTGTGCTGGGCGTCGTTGGCGTGGACGAGGAAAAGAGCTTCGTGATGGCCGATATCCCCGGGCTCATTGAGGGCGCGGCGGACGGCGCGGGGCTTGGCCACGAATTTTTGCGGCACATCGAGCGCACGAAGGTCATTTTGCACGTCGTCGACGCGTCGGGCATCGAGGGGCGCGATCCGGTAGAAGATTATCACCGGATCAATCATGAATTGAAGCGCTACAGCGAAAAACTCGCACGGCGCCCGCAGATACTCGTTGCGAACAAAATCGACTTACCGGGGGCGGCGGAGAATCTGCCGCGTCTTGAAAAACTTGCGGCGGACGAAAAGATCCCGATGCTGGCAGTGTCGGCGGCGACGCAGGAAGGGCTGCGCACATTGGTGGAGCGCACGGCGGAGGCTCTGGACGCCTACGTCGAGGAGCCGGAGCATGAGGACGGGGTAAAAGTCTATGACGCGTCGCAGGAAGAAGATCCGGAGCGCGTCGAAATCAAGCGCGACGACGACGGCGCCTTTGTCGTCAGCGGCAAGGCGTTGGAAAAGCTCGTCGCCATGACGAATTTTGCCAACGATGAGGCAATTCGCCGCTTCCAGTACATTTGGCGCATGAAGGGCCTCGACGCCAGGCTTTTGAAGCGCGGTATCAAAGAGGGCGACACCGTGCGCATCGGCGCGATGGAGTTTGAATACCACGCGTGATTTGGAGGATAAACATTGATTCGAAAAACATTGACGAGCAAGCAGAAGAGTTTCCTTCGCAAGTTGGGAACGGAGCTCGATCCCGTGGTAAACATCGGCAAAGAAGGCGTGACGCCGCCGGTGGTAGAGTCGGCCAAGGACGCGATTACGAAGCGCGAGCTGATTAAAGTGCGCGTGCTGCAAAACTCGCCGGAGGAGCCGAAAGACGCCATCGGGCGACTGACAGAGCGGGTCGACGCCGACCTTGTGCAGGTCATCGGGCGGAACGGCCTCTTGTTCAAGCGCAATTTCAAGAAACCGCAAATCGAATTTCCAGAGTAATCGTTAGGGGGCGAGCGGCTTGAATATTAGGGATGGGCTAAAAAAAGCGAAACGTGTCGTCGTCAAGGTCGGTACCAGCACGATCACGCTTCCGTCGGGGGAAACAAACCTGACGCGCATGGAAGAGCTTGTGCGCGAACTGGCTGCGCTGAAGGTGGACGGACGGGAGATCGTGCTCGTCAGCTCCGGCGCCATTGCGACGGGAATGAACCACATGAAAATCAAGGTGCGCCCGAAAACCATTCCCGCTCGTCAGGCCATGGCGGCGGTTGGCCAAGGCGTGCTGATGCATCTGTATGAGACGATGTTCGCTTCCTACGGGCAGACGGCCGGGCAGGTGCTTCTGACAAAGGAGAATTCCCTGCGTCATAACCAATACATAAATTCGCGGAATGCATTGCTGGCGCTTCTGGAAATGGGCGCAGTGCCCGTCGTCAATGAAAACGACGCCGTCTCCGTCGACGAGTTGAAAATTGGCGACAACGATACATTGTCGGCGACGGTGGCGTCGCTGGTGGACGCCGACGCCCTGATTATCCTGTCCGACGTGGACGGCCTTTACACGGCGAATCCCAACGCCCACAAAGACGCGAAGCCCGTATCCGAGGTGTTTGAGATCACGCCGGAGATTGAAAAGCAGGCGGGCGGCGTAGGTTCGGCCGTCGGTACCGGCGGCATGATTACCAAGATCGAAGCCGCCAAGATCGCCATGAGCGCCGGCGTTACCATGGTTATCGCAAAAGGCGACCGCAACGGCGTCATCCGCGAGATATTGGAGGGCGAGCCGGTCGGCACCGTTTTCCGTGCAAAGGACGCGCACTTGCGCGCGCGCAAAGCGTGGCTCGCTTTCGGACGTCATATCGATGGGAATTTGACCGTGGACGACGGCTGTGTGCGGGCGATGCGCGGCGGCGCAAGTCTTCTGGCGGCGGGCATCGTAGCTGTGGACGGAGATTTCAAGGCGAAAAGCACGGTCCGGGTTCTCGGTCGTGACGGCCGCGAAATCGCGCGGGGAATCGTGAACTATGGTACGAAAGATTTGCGTCGTATCGCAGGGAAAAGCACGAAGGAAATCAGCGAGATCCTCCCCAAGGCCGCGCACGACGAAGTCATTCATCGGAACGATCTTGTGATGATGGTATAAAACATAATGCTAAAGCCCTCGCAGCGCGAGGGCTTTTTGATTGCCGGTTGGCGAAGCTTCATTTGTTGGCGCGAAAAATTGACGAAGCAGGCGTAGTATGTAATAATAAGGAAAACAGTTGAGGAAAATGCTTCCCTGCTTCTGTTTTCCTTTTTTGATTGTTGGAGGGAGTTTTGCATGAATATAGAAGAAATCGTTCGCGGGCAGGCGCAGACGGCGAAAGAGGCTGCGCGACGGTTGGCAGTGACGCCGTCGCCGGTAAAAGACGCGGCGCTTCGTGCGATGGCGGACGCTTTGGAGAAAAATGCGGCGGCGATTCTCGCGGCGAACGATGAGGATATGAAGGCGGCGGAGGAAAAGGGCACGCCCCGCGCGATGCTCGACCGGCTCATGCTGGATGAAAAGCGCATTCGCGGCATGGCGGACGGGCTTCGGCAGACGGCCATGCTGCCGGATCCCATCGGCGAAGGCGAGATGGAAACGATCCGTCCGAACGGCCTCGAGATTCGGCGTGTAAAAGTGCCGATCGGCGTGATCGGTATCATTTACGAGGCGCGGCCCAACGTGACGGCGGACGCCGCCGCGCTTTGCCTGAAGTCGGGAAACGCCGTTCTTTTGCGCGGCGGCTCCGAGGCCTTGAAGTCAAATCGCGCCATCAGCGCGATATTGGCGGAGGCCGCCGAAAAGGAAGGCGTGCCGAAAGGCGCGCTGCAGTTCATCGACAGTCCGAGCCGTGATGCGGTGGGCGTGATGATGAATCTGACCGGACTGCTCGACGTGATCATTCCTCGCGGCGGCGCGGGCCTGATCCGGCGCGTGGTTACGGAGAGCGCCGTGCCCGTTATCGAGACCGGCGCGGGTATTTGCCATACTTATGTGGACGCGGGGGCGGATCTCGATATGGCGCTTCGTATCGCGGTGAATGCGAAAACGTCGCGCCCGGCTGTCTGCAATGCGATGGAAACTTTACTCGTCCATGAAGACGAAGCGAAAGGATTCCTGCCGAAAGTGGCGAAGGCCATGCGCGAAAAAAATGTTGAGATGCGCGGCGACGCGGCGACGCGGGCAATCGTGCCGGATATGGCGGAGGCGACGGAGGAAGACTGGGCGACAGAGTATGACGACTTGATTCTTTCCGTCAAAGTCGTGAAAAATCTCGACGAGGCGATTTCGCATATCAATCGGTTCAACACGGGACATTCCGAGACAATCGTGACCAACAACCTCGATCATGCGCACCGATTCCAGCGCGAAGTGGACGCGGCGGCGGTCTATGTGAATGCCTCCACGCGCTTCACGGACGGATTTGAATTCGGTTTCGGCGCGGAAATCGGCATCAGCACGCAAAAGCTCCACGCGCGCGGACCGATGGGACTGAACGAGTTGACCAGTACGAAGTATATGATTTTTGGCGAAGGGCAGATTCGCGAATGAATCTGTTGGATTATCTTTCGTCGCTTCGGGACGCATGGCGTGACCCGAAGAACCGCTACGACATGATCGACGCGGCGCGGGCGGTGCTGATCGTCTTGGCGACGATGGCTGCCGCGACGGCGGCGGCTTATCTTGTGTTTCGTTGATTTCGGGGTGTGAACATGGCAGAGACAAAACATCGTGTCGGCATTCTCGGTGGCACGTTCGACCCAATCCACAACGGTCATTTGATGATGGCGGAAGCGGTACGAGACGAGTACGAGCTGGAAAAAGTTCTTTTCATTCCCGCTGCGCAGCCGCCGCACAAGCTCGGGCATAAGATTTCCTCCGCTGAAGACCGCTATATGATGACGGTGTTGGCGACTTGCTCCAATCCGGATTTCGAAGTGTCGGACATCGAGATGCGCCGTGAAGGCCCGTCCTACAGTATCGACACGGTGCGCGCTCTTTTGCGCGCGGCGGGCGGAGATACAGAGTATTTCTTCATCGCGGGAACCGACGTCATTCGTGAGATTCACACTTGGGAACGGATTGAGGAGCTTTTGGAAATTTGCCCTTTCATTGCGGCTTCACGCCCCGGCTGCCGTCCGGACGTGGAGCGGACGAGGGAAATTCTGGGAGATCTCGGCGTGCGGCGCATTCATCTCTTGAACACGCCGGAGCTTGAAATCTCTTCGACGGACATTCGGGAAAGAGTCGCCGCGGGACGCTCGGTCAAGTATATCGTGCCGCCCGAAGTGGAATGCTATATTTATAAAAAAGGTCTGTATCGTTGATGGATTACGAGGCAATGAAAAGGGAACTTTCGCGCCGCCTGAAGAAAAGCCGATACGAACATTCGCTGGGCGTCGCGGATACGGCGGCGTTCCTTGCACGCCGGTTTGGCGAGGATGAGATGCGGGCGCGGCTGGCGGGGCTTTTGCACGACTGCGCGCGGGAGTTTCCAAACGAGGCGATGCGGGCGGAGGCAGACGCCCGCGGCATAGCATACGGCGATGTCGAGCGCGCGACGCCGCTTTTGCTGCATGCACAGCTCAGCGCTTGCCGCGCGAGGGAGATTTACGGCGTCGAAGACGCCGCGATCTTGCGCGCGATTGAGCGGCATACGGTAGGCGGCGCGGCGATGACGGCTCTCGATAAGATCGTTTATTTCGCGGACATGGTCGAGCCGACGCGCGACTATCCCGCAGTGGAGGACCTTCGCCGCCTTGCGCGCGAGGCTTCCCTCGATGAAATGACGCTGGCGGGATTGACGCGTTCCCTCGCGTTCGTTTTAGAAAAAGGTCAGCTCATTCATTCCGATACGGTGCTTGCGCGGAACGAGCTGTTGATAGCGCAGGGCGGCGCAGGGAAGGGTGCGGAATGACGAAGCAAAAAAGCAGGACGCGGGACAATATCCGTGCGAAGCGAAGGAAACGACTGCTTCGGGCGATCCTCGGATTATTTAAGCTCATGCTTCTTCTCGCCGTACTCGGTGTCGTGGGTTGGGCCTCATGGCATGAGCTTTTGCGGGGCGCGGCGGTCTACCGCGAATATCATGCGAAGTATGAAGATTATCGCGAGCGGCGGGATGCGGAGCGCGTGCCGCTGGACGAGCGGTTTGAATCGTATATGAATATCCTCGTGCTCGGCGTGGACAAGGGCGGCGATTTCGGCGGCAGCCACGCAGACACGATCCTTTTGCTCAGCCTCGACAACGCGTCCGGCAAGGTGCGCGTAATCTCGATTCCGCGCGGCACGGTCATGACGGCGGCGGACGGCGTGACGTGGGAGCGTCTCGGTGAGAAATATTCGGAGGTCGGCGTGTCGGGCATGATCGACGCGGTGCGGAAGCTTCTGGATGTTTCCGTCCATTATTATGCCGTCGTGAATACGCAGGCGCTCGTGGATTTTATCGACGCGATGGGCGGCGTGGATGTGTACGTGGAAATGCGCATGGATTACGACGACCCGGAGTTGGGGCTTTCCATTCATATACCGCAGGGATTCCAGCGCATGGACGGCGACACTGCGCAAAAATATTTGCGCTATCGCGGCGGTGAGCTTGGAGACTTCGGGCGCGTCCAACGGCAGCAGCGGTTCCTGAAAGCGCTCTATGAGCGGATCTTGACTGTGGACACATTGGGCAGGCTGCCGGCGCTGACGAAAATATTGCAGGAACAAGTCGATACCAGCGTCGAGGTTTGGGATACGGCGCACCTGGCAGAGGTCCTGAAAGGGCTTTCAAAGGAAGAGCCGGAAACGATCACGCTGCCCGGTCACCCTTACGCGGGGGATGAGAAAGTGTGGATTGCCGATAAAGAGCAAATCAAGGGAAAACTGCGAAACCTTTTCCCAAAGGCGGAAGAAAACGCAGCGGAAGAAAAGAAGTAATCGGCAAAGTATTGCTACGTCGAACGCTGTTCGACACAGCATGACGGAAAAAGACACGGCAGAGAAAAGGAGGGTATTTTTTGTTTAACACATCAAAAGAACTGGCCGAGGCGATTGCCGAGGCGGCGAGCAGCAAGAAAGCGCACGATATCGTCCTGATGAAGATGGAGGGGCTCACGGTCGCGACCGATTATTTCGTTGTCTGTTCGGCGAATACGGTCACACAGACGCGCGCCATCGCGGACGCGGTGGAGGAGCGCTTGGAGGAGGCGGGCGTCTCCTTCGGACACAAGGAAGGATATCGTGAGGGCGAGTGGATTCTGATGGATTACGGCGACTGCGTCCTGCATGTGTTTACGCGCGACAGCCGAGAATATTACGCACTGGAGCAGCTTTGGGGCGATGCGGAGCTGACGCCCTACGAGGACTGACGCATGACAGAACAGAGTGGAGCGCTCGAAACGGCTGAAAACGAGCAGACCGCAGAACTCGAAGGCGGTGCGCCCGCGCGTAAGCGCCGCAGTGTCCATGAAGGCATGGTCGCCGTAATGCGCGTCGTGCGTCTTGGAGACATGGGCGCGTTTCTCGACGCGGAGACGGGAAATACCAGCGACGACGTGCTTTTGCATACGCAGCAGCAGACGGCCCCGGTCGCAGTCGGCGACGAAGTCGAGGTTTTTCTCTACCGCGATCCGAAACGCCGGTTGACTGCCAGTATGCGCGTGCCAAAGATGAAAGTCGGTCAAATCGCGCGTCTGAAAGTCGTAAACGTCAGCAAGGACGGCGCTTTCCTCGACGTCGGTGCGGAACGCGGCATCTTCATGCCGTTCGCGGGTATGCGCGGACGACCGCGCGTCGGTGAGCGGGTCTGGGCAAAGCTCTACGTTGACAAGTCGGGACGTCTTGCCGTGACGATGGAAGTCGAAGATGAGATGCGCCGCGCATCGCGGCCCGCCGAGGGCGTAAAAGTCGGCGACTTCGTGACCGGCGATATATACAACTATACGGATAAGGGCGCGTTCCTCTTTTCAAAGGAGCGTTTCATCGTTTTCATCGACAACAAGGAAATGAAAGTGCGGCCGCGCGTCGGCGAGACGGTTACGGCGCGCGTGACTTTTATCCGCGAGGACGGGCGGCTCAACGCGTCGCTTCGTGAAATCAAGGAGAAAGCGCTTGTCTCGGACAGCGACGCAATCCTTGCGCTGCTCCGCGAGCGGCGCGGGCGGATGCCATACGACGATTCCACGTCGCCGGACATCATCCGCGACAAATTCGGCGTCAGCAAAGCGGCGTTCAAGCGCGCCCTCGGACATCTGCTCAAAGAGGGGAAAATCGAGCAAAGAGACGGCTGGACATTTTTGTTGGAAGAAAAAGAATCGTAAAAGAAATGAAGAAAGCATTGTAATATTTCTGATAGCTATGCTATAATAAGCAGAGCGCTGTGCGGCGGAGCATTTTTTTCACAAAAGAAGGAAATTTTTCATGCACGGCGAATAGAATCGTAAAGAACCTTTGTCCCCGAGTGGGGACGGGGAGATTTTGGGGGCGATTGCATGGCAGAGGACAAAAAGGGAATCCTTCTTGAAACGGGGACGAACGAATTTGAAATCGTCGAATTTGGCATTGGAGACGTCAATTACGGCATAAACGTTGCTAAAGTGCGCGAAGTCATCACGGCGTCGGATTTTCCCGTCACGGAGATGCCGCAGGCGCATCCGTACATTGACGGCCTCTTCACATTGCGCGGACGCTCCATGCCGCTCGTCAATCTGCCGCGTTGCTTGAATGTAGCGGGAACGGACCGTGCGAAAAACATCATCGTCACGGAAATCAACGCATATTATATCGGATTCCTCGTCGACAACGTGTCCCGTATCCATCGCGTTTCCTGGAAAGACATGGAGCCGGCGCCGGAAGTCGGCGATCAGTCCCGCGTCGTCGGTATCGTGAAATTCGGCGAAAAAATCGTGCTGCTGCTGGATTTCGAGACGATCATCGCCGAAGTCAATCCTGAGATCAACGCAAAACTGACGACCTTCGAGGAAGCAGAGGCCGACATGAAGGAACGCCGCTCGAAGGAGCATATCGTCGTCGCCGAGGATTCACCGATGCTGCGCGACCTTTTGACCACGACGCTGCATGAATCCGGTTACAACTACGTCAAGCCTTATGCGAACGGCAAAGAGGCTTGGGAGTATCTTGAAGCGCTCTCCAAGAAGGACGCGCCGATCGAGAGCCTTGTCCGCCTCGTCGTCACCGATATCGAGATGCCGCAGATGGACGGCCATCGCCTGCTGAAGCTGATTCGTGAGAACGATCGGCTGAAAGGGGTTCCCGTTGTGTTGTTCTCTTCGCTGATCAACGAAGAGATGCGCCGTAAAGGCAACGAGCTTGGCGCGAACGGGCAGATCGCGAAGCCGGAGATCAATCAGCTCATCGGTCTTCTTGACGAGCTCATTTTCGGCATAGGGAAGAAAAAAGAAGAGGATTGAGACAAATTAAATGACGGCTATGGAATTTTCCATAGCCGTCATTTTTTTTGCGTGTATATTTATTTAGGAAAAGAAAATCGTATAAGAATGATTTTAGCACATAAAATTATTTCATAATGAAATAATTTTATGTGCTTTTTTGGTATAGGCTATAAATGCTTATTTATAAAGTCAAAAAGTATATACCTTCATTATCCAAATAAAAATTCCGATTTGGAGAAAACACGCAATCGCTTATATTTACTGGCTTTCATAAATTTTTCATTTTCAAAAGGGAAATCCGTTGCCGTTTGACAGGATAAACCCTTATGGAGTACGCTTTCATGCAGTACGGGAGGAGTCTGTCCAAGACTTCCTGTACGGATTTTGAAGGAAGGCTGACAGCATTTTTTCGTTCGGGAGGCGTCGTCCTGTGAGGCGTGCACCTGACGGAAGGACTGTCGACCGGGAAATGCGGCACGCATAGAGAGGGCGACCGGACGCGCAGGCGTTTCGGCGGACCTCGGTGCGGGGCGCGAGGCAGTGGAAGCGCCGCTCTTAGCGCTTCGCCACAGTGCCAATACGAGCAGCTTCCCGGTGGCTCCT
>CACZOL010000162.1 GCA_902782705.1 uncultured Selenomonadaceae bacterium | reverse complement strand
TCGCGTCAAGAAAGGCGACGCCGTGGCAAAAATCGAGAGAGAATGATTCAGTCGATTTTCGTTTCCGCTTAGGGAAAAACAGTGAAAAATATGAGGTGGACGGATTTGCATACATTAGCCAAACGGATTCGATATATGCTTGCAGCCATGGCGGCGGGCGCGTTTTTTTGGAACGCTTCTCCCACGGCGATGGCGATGGACGAGATCATGCCCCTGAGCGAATTGCAGGAGGGCATGACGGGCGAGCTTTATACGGTTGTGGACGGCTCCGGTGATATTCGGAGCTTTGGCGTGACGATCCTCGGCGTCATGCGGAACGGAAAGGCGATGCCGTATATCATCGCGCGCAGCGAGGGCGCTTTTGCCGATACGGACGGCGGTTTGATGCAGGGCATGAGCGGAAGCCCCGTCTATGTCGACGGGCGCTTGATCGGCGCGGGCAGCGCTACGCTGAAGGAGATGGATCCGCATACGTTCCTGATCACGCCGATCGAGGAAATGCTCCCGATCTGGGATTTGCCCGATACGAAGAATCAGCCGCGCACGCGGGCAATCGACCTGAAAAAGCATGCGGAGGAAAAGAAGAAAGCCGAGGAGAAGACGGACGAGGAGAAGAAGGACGGAGAAAAGAAAGACGACAGCCTGATCCTCACCCTCGGGCAAACGGGCGGCGCGAAAACGGACAAGAAAGCGGCGGACGAGAAAAAGGCGCCGCAGGACGATGCGAAGTCCAAGACGGAAGAGAAGCCGGAGAGCACGGCCAAGACGACGGAAAAGGAAGAGGCATCCTCCAAAGACGCGAAAGACTCGAAGGCCACCGCTGAAGAAAAGAAAGCCGACGCGGAAAAGAGCGATACGAAGAAACACGATGCGGCAAAAAATGACGCCGTGAAAAATGACGCTGCCAAAAACGAAACGGCAGACGAGACGAAAAAGAAAGACGACGCGAACAAGAAAGACGACGCGAAAAACGGCGCGGCGAAGGAACAGCCTGCCGACAACAAGGAAAAAAACGCGCCTGAAACGGAGCAAAAGGCGCTTGTCTATGCGGGCGGCTTTGGGGAGCGCGGTCTGAAGTTCCTGCAGAAGCTCCTTGATCCCATGGGCTTAAAGGCTTCGCCCTTTGGCGCCATGTCCAGCGCGAGCTATACGACGGATTACGCGGCGGAGCTTTACCCGGGCAGTCCTGTGGGGGCGGCGCTTGCTTACGGCGATTTTGCCTTTGCGGCGACGGGTACGGTCACGGCGGTGGAGGAGGACGGACGCGTGCTCGCGTTCGGGCATCCGTTCCTGCATCGCGGCAACGTCAACTATTTCATGACGGACGCCTCCGTTTTGGGTATGGTCAACGGTATGACCGACGGCATGAAGCTCGCGACAACGGGGAGTATCATCGGGCGCATCAGTCAGGATCGTACGGCGGGTATTGCCGGAACGGTGGGCGTGTTCCCGTCGGTCGTGCCGATTCGTCTTTCCGTCGAGGACAAGAGCCTTGGACGGACTGCGTCCTATGCGGCGACAATGGCTTATGACGAAGCTTTTGTTCCCATTTTGACGCAAACCATTGCTTACGCGGCGCTGGGGCGCACCGTGGACAATATGAGCGAGAGCACGGTCAAAGTGCATTTTTCCATTCGGACGGACGCTGCGGAGAACGGCATCTTTGACCGGACGAACCTGTTTTACGCAGCGGCGGACACGGGGCAGATTGCTTTCGCCGAGCTTGCGCAGACGCTTGCCGTGATCGCCAGCGACACGATGGGAGAGGCGGACCTTTACGACATCAAAGTGGACGTTGCCTCCGAGGCGGAGCGGCGTACGGCGTCTCTCGTATCCGCGACGCCGGAAAAGCAGAAAGTGAAGCCGGGCGAGACGGTGAATTTCAAAGTTACGCTGCAGCCGTACCGTGCGCAGCAGATCACGCTGGACGTGCCCTTTACCGTTCCGAAGCGTCGGCGCGACGGAATGATGCACCTTGACGTACACGGCGGGGGGCTCGTCTCTCTTGAAAAGCTCCTGCAGGCGGCACAGGCGGAAGCGGGCGTCGTCACACCGGATGGACCGGAGGGATCGAAAACGGTCAAAGACAAGCTCCGCGATTTGGGAGAGACCGACGCGAACAACGAAATTATCATCGAGCCGGGGGCGGGCCCCACACTCAGCGAGAAAGAGCAGAAAAAAGAAATCGAGGAGGCGATTCGCCGGCAGGAAGAAGAGATGGCGAGCGGACAGAAAGCGACGCCGTCCGCGCCGCCGAAAGCAAAGCTTGCTACGGACTACGTAATCGATAACGTGATCCATACGGCGATAGAAGTCTCACAAAAGGAAGATTGAGTTTTTCTTTTCAGAAAGCCTAAAATATGATATAATAAGCCTGAATAGTCTGGGAGACGTGCAATTCCGCTGTTTCCAAGTGTAGGAGGGTTCTAAGTGGAAGAGAACAACGAAATGGAAAACATGCAGGAAGAAAGCAAGGAAGAAATAATTGAACTTGACGGACATCCTTTGCGAATATTGGTGACCGACGATTCGAAACTGCTTCGGAAAAAGCTGCACGTGGAGTTGGAGAAGTACGGTTGCGAAGTCATCGAAGCGGAAAACGGCAAAGAGGCCGTTATGAAGACTTTGCAGGAAAAGCCGGACGGCGTTTTCCTCGATATTGTCATGCCCGAGGTCGGAGGTATCGAGGCTCTTCGCGTTCTCAAAGAAGTAGCGCCGGATCTTCCGGTCATCATGCTGTCTTCGGCCGGCACGCCGCAAAAATTGATGGAAACGTTGAAACTCGGAGCCCTCGACTTCATTCAGAAGCCATATACGAGTGTGCAGATCAAAAAAGCGCTTGAGAGCATCCGAAAGAAGGCGGCGGGCAATGAATAGCCTGTATTTTGCTCAGTATCTCGTGAACGAGAATGTCCTGTCGCCGCAGGAAGCGAAGGAATATCTCAAGATATGCGAGAAGACGGAGCCGGGGATAGCTGTCATCGCCCTTGCCGAAGGCGCGGTTTCCGCGTCGAAGCTCGCCGAGATGGCGCCCTTTGAAAAAGACTCGTTCTCGAAGCTTGCAGTAGCGGAAGGCGTCTTGTTCCCTTCGCAGCTTGAAAAACTGCAGGAAATCCGCACGATGGATGGTTTGCGGCTTGCACAGGCGCTGCTCGACAATGAAAAAATGGATTTTGTCGAGTTGGGCAAGCAGATGGCGGCCTGTGGGGCGGCGGAAGGCAGTCCGATCAAAGAAGCGGTGCGCCGTCTCGTGGAAGATAACGAGGATTTGACGGCGGAGGCGGAGACTTACGCGGAGTTTGCCGAGCTCTTCCTGCGCTCGTTCATGCGCTTTATGGATACGACCGCCGTTGTGAATTTTTGCGAGCCGGAACATGAGGGCATGTTTGCCTCGCATATCATATCGCAGCGCCTATCCGGCGCAATCAGCTTCGTGTCGGGCGTTTATGCCAGCGACAAAGTGTTTGTCGAGATGGCGCAGCGCTACAGCCGCGAAAAAATCGACGACGCGGACGAGCTTGCGGAGGACAGCATCGCGGAATTCCTGAACGTCGTCAACGGGCTTTTCGTCGTCGATCTCGGTAAACGCGATCTCGACCTTGATATGGATGCGCCGCGCATCGGGAAAAATAAGCATCCGATGGGAAGCCGTCAGCTTCGGCTCTGCATCGACACGGGCTTCGGTTCTTTCGAGCTCGTCATGGCCGCAGATGAATTTTCCTTGACGGAAAAACCGCTGGAATAAGTTTTAGGAATAAGAAACCGCCGTACACTTTGTGTGCGGCGGTTTTTCTGTGCGCGTATCTCCGGTTGTCAGTTTGAATCGTATTGCTGCCCATCGCGTTTTTTCGGCCAGGTCATGCGATACATTTCGTAAGGCTTCTGCTGCTCCGGCGGATAATTGTTCGCGGAGGTTATGAAGTAAACGCTGTCGTCCGGGCCCAGCGCGAAGCTGCTCGCCCAGCGGATGTCTTTCCCGAGGTTCAAGATGGCCCCGGCGTCGGCGACGTCGGTTTTATCGAGCTCAAATTCCCAGACGCCTTCGTTGGAAAGCGCGCCCATATAGAGCATGCCGTTTCGCAATACCATCCCGTCCGTCGGGACGTTCTGCACATTGATCGCTTTGATCTGTTTTTGCCGATCTGCGACAGTGAGCGACCGGTCGAGGAGCGCGGCGGTGGGGACGGTGTACAGGATATCGCTGCCGAGGGACGAGAAGAAGAGGCGCGTCTTCTCGCTGTCGAGCTCCAGTCCGTCCGTGTGTGCGAGATTTGAATAGAGTCCGCTGGGGAAATAGATGGACTGGATATTTGCGCGGACTTCCGGGATGTCCGTCAGCGCGCGCCAGGCGTCGCCCGTCGTCAATTCGAGCACGATGACGCCGCCGTGGCCGGAATCGGTGATGTAGGCGACGCCGCGTGCATTATCCACGCGCACGTCGTTCAGCACGCTGTCAGGCAAAAGCGCTTCGGGCGGAATCATATATGTGCGGGAGATTTCGTTCCGCGAGAGATCGACGATCAGGAGCTTCGCATCCGAAGGGGCGACGTTTCCGGTCGGTTTCGTTCCGGTGTCGAGCACCCAGAGGGTCTCCGAGCCGTCCGAGTAAACGCTCTGTACACAGCCGAAAGATGCGTGATCTTCGAGGTCATAGTACGGATAGACCGTTCCGTTCAAAAGCTCGCCCACATGATACGCGGGATGATTGCCCCAGGACGGGAAACAGACGAAAATGCGTCCCGACGGCGAGACGGCGATACCGCCCCACTGGTAATCGCACTCCGCCACGAGAGTCAGCGTCGGCGGAGCTTCCCACGAGACGCGTTCCGCCGCGAAGGAGACGACAGACGCGGCAAAAAGGGAAACGCCGGTCAAAGCACCGCAAAGCCATTTCTTCAGTCGCATACGATCATTCCTTTCCCAATAGTAGGGCAAAGCCCCGCAGTGCAAAACGCGCGGCGGGGCTTTGCTGTTTGCTTTGGTTACGCGTTCGCCTTGCGGAAAGACTCCATGAAGTCTGCGAGCCGCTCGACGCCCTCGATGGGCATCGCGTTGTAAATCGAGGCGCGCATGCCGCCGACGGAGCGGTGCCCCTTGACGCCGCAGAGATCCTTGGCCTTCGCTTCGTCAACGAATTTCTTCTCGAGTTCTTCGCTGGGAAGACGGAACGTGACGTTCATGAAGGAACGGCTGTCTTTCGCCGCGTGCCCCTTGTAGAAGCCGTTGGAATTGTCGATGGCGTCGTAAAGGATTTTCGCCTTCTTCGCGTTCTTTTCCGCCATCGCGGCGAGACCGCCCTGGCCCTTGATCCATGCCACGGTCTTGCCGACCATGTAAATGCAGAACGCAGGCGGCGTATTATAAAGAGAGTTCTTTTCCAGGTGGATTCCGTAACGCAGCATCGTCGGGATGTCCTTATGCTTGACGTCGATAAAGGACTTCTTCGCGACGACGACCACCACGCCCGCAGGACCGAGATTCTTCTGCGCGCCTGCATAGATGAACGTGAACTTCGAGAAATCCAGCGGACGGGAAAGCATATCGCTGGACATATCGGCAATCAGGGGAACGCCGTTCGTCTCGGGAATGTAATGATATTCCGTGCCGTAAATCGTATTGTTGTAGCAAAGATGCAGATACGCGGCGTTGTCCGCGATCTTGATCTCGTCCTGTGTCGGCACAT
>CACZOL010000161.1 GCA_902782705.1 uncultured Selenomonadaceae bacterium | reverse complement strand
TGGCCTGGTAGCTCAGCTGGATTAGAGTATTTGGCTACGAACCAAAGGGTCGGGGGTTCGAGTCCCTCCCAGGTCACCATCAAAAAATCAAGGCTCCGAGGCAGTCGACATGCCAGTGGCATGTCGACTGCTCGGAGCCTTTTTTGTGTGTTGCGGCGATTTCGCCGTCTTTTATTTTATATCCGTATTCGCCGTGATCTGATAGTAATCGCAGGGGTGCGCGTCGTAGCCGACGACGTTTTTCTTCGAGATCAGGCTCATTTGCAGGAATGAGCAGAAAACGTAGCCGTTGTCGTCGAGAAGTGTCTGCTGCATATCGACAGCAAGCTGCGCCCGTTTCGCCGGATCGAATTCCCCCGCCAGTTCCTTCGCCAGACCTTCCAGCTTGTCGCTGTGGAAATGGCCGTTGTTGCTCGGCGAGGCGTCAAGACAGCAGGAAGTGAAGAAGTATTCCGGGTCGCCCGTGGGCGCCGTGACCATCGCGCTGGCGTAGACGTCCCAGCCCGCCGGGTCCTTGCGAATCTTGTTGTGGCTGGCGGTACTGTTCACTTCGACGTTGACACCGATCTTTTTCAGCTCCGCCTGCGCAGATTCGGCGAGAAGCGGCAATTCCAAGCGGCTCGGATAAGTCAGCCAACGTACCGTGAGTTTTTTCCCGTCTTTTTCGCGAATGCCGTCGCCGTCCGTATCCACCCAGCCGGCGGCCTCCAAGACCTTTTTCGCGCCCTCGGGGTCATAGCTCTCCGTCTTCACTTTGTCGCCGCCGAAAGCAAATCCCTCAGGGAACGCCCCTTTTCCGGCATAGCCGTTGCCATGGAGCAGCGTCTTGACGAAACCGTCTTTATTAACGCCCATCGCAATCGCTTTGCGTACGGCGGGATCGGAAGCGATCGGGCTTTCGTAGTTCATCCAGAGGAAAAACGCGCGGGAAGTCGCGACCTGCGAGAAGCGGTACTTATCGTTCTGGAACATCGGATAGCTTTCATACGCCATGCCATAAGCCGCGTCGATCTCGCCGGACTGGAGCGCCGCTGACAGCGTGCCGCCGTTGGAAATGGCGCGAATCGTCAGCTCGTCGAGCTTCGGCTTGCCGTTCCAATAGTTTTCGTTCTTTTTCAGCGTCAGATGGTCGCCGGACTTGCAATCGACCGCAATATACGGGCCCGTTCCTGCGACGATGCCGTCTTTCACGCCCGCCTGGACGTCGACAATGCAGCTGTACGGATCGCCGAGATAGTGAAGGAACGCCGGGCGCGGTACCTTTGTCTTGATAGTCAGCTTCTGCCCGTTCGCCTCGATGGAATCAATCATCAGGTCTTTCGGCGCGCGGTCGTGATTCTTGACGAGCGCCTCCAGACACTCCTTGACGGCGGCGGCGTCCATCGCCCTGCCGCTGTGGAATTTCACGCCGTCCTTCAGCGTCAACTCCCATGTCAGCGGATCGACATTTTTCCACGAAGTCGCCAGCCACGGCTCGACCTCCATCTTGTCGGAGTAGCGAACGAGCGTCTCGCCGACGCCGTAGCGTATGCAAGCCCAGCCGGAATATTCGTCATGAGGATTGATGGTCTTTTCCAGATTGTCCGGGGTGAAGGTGGTGTCGCCGACAACCATTTTTTTCACGGCTGCGGTCTTTTCTCCACCGCCTCCGCCGCAGCCTGTCAACAGACCGACGGCAAGGAGAAGCGTGAAAATCAATGCGAACGTCTTTCTCATGGTGAACCTTCTTTCTTGTTATCTTTCCGCCGCGATCGTGAAGATCGGCGTCGGATTGTAAAACTCATCCGGCGCGGGGTAGATGCGCTTCCATACGCCCGTATCCACCGTGACACGGGAAAAGCCCGCGTCCACCAGGAGGCGCAAGTCCCATTCGGGACGCCGTTTTTGATATGCGCAAAGCTCCTGCGTAATCTCATCGCTTTCCGCGACGAGATCGGCGGGAATCATTTTGTGCGCGTGGTTCGGCAGAAGCGCTAGGTCCTCCGCGTCGGAAAATTCATGGCAATAATCCGCGTCGAAATTGATCAATGTCCCCCCTTTCGCCAGCAGTCCATGCCATGAACGATAAGCTTTCTCCAAACCGGGCAGCGTCCAGGTCAGGTTTCGCGTGACAATGGCGTCGAAGCTCTCCGGCGGGAAATCCGGCTGTTCCGCGTCCATCACAAGAAACTTGGCGGGAACTTTTACCGCCTTTGCGAAATCTTCGGCGCGGGCAATCATCTCGCGGGTCAGGTCAATGCCCGTGGCCGTATGCCCCTCGGCGGCCAGCAGGCAGGCGAGAAAACCGGTGCCCGTGCCAACGTCTAAAATCCGGAGCGACTTTTTCTTCGGCAGATAGCGGGAGATTTCCCGCAGCCAAAGCCCACGTTTCTCGCTCTCAAATTCCCGCAGTCTCTGCTCGACAAAGGACGGCGCCCGCCGCGTCCAATAGCTTTTGATATGCTCCTTCAGATTTTCCATGAAACCGCCCCTTTTTACAGCACACTGTCAATCAACATCTTCGTGTATTCCTGCTTCGGCGATTGAATCACCTCGTCCGGCAGCCCTTCTTCGACGATTTTTCCGCGATACATGACAAGGATACGGTCGCAAAAGCTCTGTGCCAGCGCGATGTCATGGCAGATGAACAGGCAGGCCATGCCGTGCCCGCGCATCAGATGCGAGAGCAGCGAGACGATTTCCGCCTGCACGGTGACGTCGAGGGCGGAGGTAGCCTCGTCGCAGAGCAGGAGCTTCGGCTCAATCGCGAGGGCGCGGGCAATCGCCGCGCGCTGGCATTGGCCGCCGCTGACCTCGTGGGGATAACGGCACATAAAATCCGACGATAAGCCGACGGCCTCCAAAAGCCGCGCGACTTCCTCCGCTGTCTCGGACGCCGGTTCCCCTGCGGTCAAGAGGCTCTCGCCAATCCCGTCCCCCAGCGTGCGGCGCGGATCGAAGGATTCCTGCGGCGATTGGAAAATCATCTGGACTTTGCGGCAGACAGCCCGGACGTCGGTTTTTGTGACGTCTTCGCCGTCCAGAAAAATCTGGCCCCCGGTGGGGTTCAGCAGCCGGGCAATCATATTCGCGACGGTGCTTTTGCCGCTGCCGGACTCACCGATCAAGCCGACGCATTCTCCCGGTGCCACGTCGAAGCTGACGCCGTCGACGGCAAGGAAATCGCTTTGCCCGTTCCGCGTAAATATTTTTTTGAGGTTTTGCACTTGCAATATCGGCGTTGTCATGCTCCCCTCCGAAGTCTTAACTTTGGCACGGCCGCCATCAGTTTCTTGGTGTATTCCCGCGCAGGATTCTCCAGTACGTCCCGTGTGCCGCCGCTTTCCACGATCCTTCCTTCCTTCATTACGATCACGCGGTCCGCCATAGCGCGCACGACGCCGATGTTGTGGGTCACGATGACGATGGACGTATGATAGAGCTCCCGAATCAAACACATTTCCTCCACGGCCTGCTTCTGCACCGACACGTCGAGGGCGCTGGTGGGCTCGTCCGCCAGCAGCACGGACGGGTTCATCAGTATGGCGGCGGCAATTCCCACGCGCTGCATCATGCCGCCGGACAATTCGAAGGGATAGCTTTCAAGGATACGTGAAGCGTCCTCGAAGCGGAGTTTGTGCAAAAGTTCCGCCGCCCTGTCCGTAAACTCCGCCTCCGAGATTGCGTCGTGCGCCGTGACCGCTTCATAGAGCTGGGCGCCTACCCTACGAACCGGGCAAAACGACGCGCCCGCCTGCTGAAAAACCATCGCAATCTCCGCGCCGGAAAGACGTCGCAATTCCTCCTCCGAAAGATCGGGGAGATTCTTTCCTCTGTACCATATATCGCCGCTCGTAACGACGCCGCCCGCCCCCAAGAGTCCCATCGCCGCCTTCAAAAGCGTGCTCTTGCCGCTGCCGGACTCGCCGACAATACCGAGAATCTCCCCCTCGCCGAGAGAAAAACTGACGTCATGGACGACGGGGACGGCGTTGTATGAAGTTGTTACATTTACATATTGCAGGATCTCGTTCATTGTCGTGTTCCTTTTCGTTTGAAGAGTGGAGAGTGTAGCGTGGAATGATTAGAATATTATCTCCACTCTCCACTCTTAACTCTTCACTCTCATCTTTGGGTCCATCCAGTCCCGCACCGCGTCGCCCAACAGGTTGAAGACCATGACGGCGATGAAGATCGCTATGCCGGGGGCGAAGACCGCCCACGGAACCGTTTGCAGGAGTCCCCGCGTTTCACTCATCATGCTGCCCCATTCCGCCGTCGGCGGTTTCGCGCCGAGACCGAGGAACGAAAGCCCGGCCAGTTCCATCATCATAGTACCGACGTCCAGCGTCGCCGTCACAAGGATTGGCCCCGCGATATTCGGCAGGATGTGCTTCAGGATGAGCCGGGACGTCGAGCAGCCGGCGAGCCGTGCCGCTTTCAGGTAAGACGTTTCCCGGACCGAGAGCGTCTGGCTGCGAGCGATTCGTGCGTATTTGGGCCATGAGATCATAGCAAGCGCAATGACCGCATTGGAAAGTCCGCCGCCCAGGACGCCGGCCACTGCCAGCGCGAAGACGAGGCCGGGAAACGCGAGGCAGAGATCGGAAACGCGCATCAGCAGATTGTCCGCCCGGCCTCGCGCCCAACCGCAGAAAACGCCGATGGCCGTGCCGAACGTCGTGATGATTGCGACAAGCAGAAATGTCGAAAAGATACTCGTGCGGCTTCCGACGATGACCCGCGAGAGCATATCGCGTCCGTAACGATCTGTGCCAAAGATATGCGCAGCCGACGGCTGCTGTAAGGCGGCGTCGAGATCTTGCAGATATGGATCGTAAGGGCAAAGGTTCTCGGAAAATACAGCGCTGACAATCAGGAGCGCCGCCATCACGCCGAAAAAACACAGTCGCGTTTTGCCGTTGGAGCCGCGGATAACCGTCTCGCGTACCGTCGGCTCAGGCACCGCCATGACGTTCCACCTCCAGTCTGACCCTCGGGTCCAACACAAGATACAAGAGATCGGCGACAAGATTCACGCCGACGTAGATGATCGCCATCCAAACGACGTAGGCTTGGATCAGCGGGTAGTCACGCATCATGATGGCGTCCACCGCCAGCTTGCCCACGCCGTCCCACATGAAAATCGTCTCTACGATGGCCGTGCCGCCAAGAAGAGAACCGGTGGAGAGAGCTAAGAGCGTCACGATGGTCATCAGCGACGAGCGCAGCACGCTCTTCACCAAGATAGTAGTTTCCTTCACGCCTCGGGCTCTTGCGCCGGACACATAGTCCTTCGACAGCTCATCCAGCACCGCCGCCCGCACCTGCCGCAAATATTTCGCCGACATGGCAATAGCCAATGTCAGCGTCGGCATTATGGCCCCCGCGAGCGTCACGCCGTTGGCGATTACGGGCAGCCATCCGAGCTTGACTGCAAGAAAGTGCATCAGGAGCAGCGCCACGAAAAAATTCGGCATTGAATTGCCGATAAAACTGACAAAGCGCACACCGGAATCCAACAGAGCGCAAACAGAACGCAGATGAGCGTCTCGCGCCGTTTGCGCTTTTTGGTGCGCTACAGCGGAGATTACGCCAAGCGGTATGGAGACCACAACGGTCAGGAGTACGCTGAATACTGCAAGCAGCAGCGTCGCGGGAAGTTTCGACAGGAACGTGTCAAATACGTCCCGCCCGGACACGAAGCTTTTGCCCATATCGCCGGTCACCATATTGCCGAGCCACGAAAAATACTGGACAAGAAAGGGCTTGTCCAGTCCGAGTTTCGCCCGCGCTGCGTCGACGATTTCCTGCGAGACGACAAGCCCCGCCCCCGAATACATTTCCGTGACAGCATCGCTGCCTGCCAGCCGCATCAGGGCGAAAGAAAGAAACGTGATCCCGAGCAACACGGGAATCAAAGACAAAAGCCGTTGCCAAACATACCGCTTCAATCGACCGCGCCCCCTTTTCCATCAATACGAGACTATATTACCCGCGCACGCAGCTTTGCACAAGCTCCTGCAGGGGATACGAAAAGCCGCTTCGTCTGAATAAAACGAAGCGGCTTTTCGTATGCGATATATGCAGGCGTTACAGCGCTAGGATCTTCTCCCGCAACACGGCAAGGTCATCCTGGGTCGGCACGTCCTTGACGCGGATTTTTTCGAGGCAGATCTCACATCCGGCGGCTTTCAGTTCGTCCTCGACGAGGCCGACGCTCTGCCCGCCCCAGCCGAAGGAACCGAAAGCGAACGCTTTCCTCCCTTTCGGCACGAAGCCTTTCAAGTAGCAGAGGAACGCCGCGACGGGCGGCATCATCTGGTTGTTGATGGTCGGCGAGCCGACGGCGAGATATTTCGCGGTCAGCACCTCTGTGATCACGTCGGAGATATGATCGGCGCGCAGATCGAAATACGCGACTGGGACGCCTTTCGCGGTGAACGCGTCGGTGATCGCACGAGCCAAACGCTCCGTCGAGCCCCACATGCTGTCGAAAACGACGACGGCCTTTTCTTCCAGTTCGCCCGCACTCCACTTCTTGTAAGCGTCCAAGATCTCGGGAATATGCGCGCGCCACGAGACGCCGTGCCCTGTCAAAATCATCTCGATGGGCAGCGCACCGAGGGCCGAAAGCGCAGTCTGCGCCTGCTTGCCATAAAGCATAAG
>CACZOL010000160.1 GCA_902782705.1 uncultured Selenomonadaceae bacterium | reverse complement strand
CTTTCTGCTATTCGACTTTCTCAAACGCATATTTTATCGCGTTTCCGTCATGGACGTGGATTCGGGCTGTGAGTTTCCCTTTCTTGCATTCAAGAGCTTGGAAGTCCCCCACATACTCCTGCGACGCGTCTTTGTCCACGATCGAGTAGTCGTCCTTGTCCTCTTTCCAGTTGTAATGCACGATGACGATTTCCACGGGGCCTTTCCATTCGTCCTCCCCGAACCGCCACTTCAGGCTTCCGCCGTCGATCTTCAGTGTGCAGCCGCCCCGATCCGGTGACTTCCATGTGCCTTTAAGGCGCGGCATCATTTTGTCCGTGACGAGCTTCGCGTCGCCATAGCGGCTGTCCGTCGTCGGCTCCAATATCTCCTCGTCGTCGCCCGCGAATTCGTAATGCTGCAGCAGGTGCATCTTGCCTTCCTCGACATAGCAGCCTGTGACGGTACCGACGGCATGACCGCGAACAGCATCCCACATTTCCGTCTTTTCAAGTTTCAGTACTTTTTTTGCGCCCTCTTGGGAAACGGTAAATTTCGTCTCCAGCACCGGTGCGCTCCGCCACAGAATGACAATCTTGTCCCCCGTGATCTCGACCCGCGTCCCGTAATTATCCGGCTGCCAGGCGCCGTCGAGGGACGCGCCTTTGCCGCAGGCGGTGGAAAAGATGCTGGTAATCAAAAGCGCGGCGAGGGAAAACAAGGTACCGCCCCATCGCGCCCATGCCGAACGCGTATGTTCGCCGCCTTTCTCACCTGATTTGTCCATGATCCATGCCTCCCGCCGGCGCAAAGCCCTCCGTCGTCACACCTTCCCAGATATTCCCGCGTCGCAGCTCTCTTTCCGCATATCGGAGATCCTCCGGCGTATCAATCTCCATGCGATCAATGACAGCGGCCTGTGTCGGCAAAAAACCGCGCAGGTATTCAAACACATGCGTTTTCCCGCTCCGAATTTGCGACGCCTCCATCACGACCGCATTCGCCCATTCATATCCGCTCTTCTCCGTATAGGAAAAATCCTGAACGACAAGCGGCTCTTCCGACTTCATATTCGCGTACACAGGTTCCTCGGAAATCCGCCGAGAAACCGCGATCAACAGCGGCTGCTCCGCACCCCGACGCAAAAACCGCTGAAACGACGTCGGCTCCAAGATCATATCGTCATCCATGAATACGGTTTTCCCGTCAACAACGCGCGAGGCAAGATAATAGCTTTCCAGCGTCTTTGCGTGTTGAAAACCCGGATTTCGGACAAAGATCACATCCCGACGAAGTTTGCTCACGAAATCGATGACTTCCTGCTCGCAAAATCCCACGACCATATATACATGCGGAATCTCTTTCAACAGCGCGAGCTGATACTCTATGATTTTACGTCCGCACACTTCCACGAGGCACTTGGGACGACCGACGCCGAGGCGCGTGCTCATGCCTGCCGCCGCAATTACAACATTCTCAACAGACGACATAACGCACCCCCGTCGAAGACTACATAGTCCGATACCGAAATTGCCTGCGGCACAGGCGGATGTACCCCGCCGTACGACACCGCTATATCCGCTTCCTCAAACATGGGAATATCATTAACGCTTTCTCCGACGGCGACTACATTTTTCGCCGTTTTTTTCATCTCCCGAACAGCTTCCCCTTTGTTCAGGATTGAATCCAGCACGACCATGCCGTTCCCGTCAAAATGGCTGCGGGAAAAAAAGCAACGGCAACCGAGCTTTTCAACGATCGGCGCAATCCACACGTCAAGATTCCCCGTAACGATCGCGCAATCGTCCCGATGAGAACGGATGAAATCCGCAATGGAGGAATCAAGGCGCACCGCCCCCATGATTCTCTGAATTTCCTTCACGGGAATACTCCGAAGGATATGATACCGAAGTCGAAATGACTGCTCAAACGCAATCCGCCCCTCCAGCGTCAGCTCCGTCAGGATGCGCATCTCTTCCCAAAGCCCCAGTTCCTTCGCCAAAAGCGGCAGCGTTTCCTCTAAAGTTATCGTCCCATCTAAATCAAAAGCGTATGCCGTACTCATTCTATCTCCTTACCAAGCAACAATCGAACACAAACGGATCGTTCCAAAAATCAACCGGATGCGTCGAATCGAAGTTCAAAGAAAGACTATATAATTTGCACTTTTGATTATACCAAAATAGGGCGAGCAACGAAAGCGCCGCTCGCCCTATATACTTCCTTAAAAATCAATGCGGTACAATTTTTTCGCGCTTTCGTCATAGGCGATGATGCTGTTGCCCTTGACCGTGGCGAGCGCGAAGACGCCGAAGGTGATCTTCCCTTCGCCCAGCTTCTTGCCGGATTTTTTCTCAAAGACGCGGAAATTGCCATCGGGATCGGCGAAAATCACATACTTGTCCGTG
>CACZOL010000159.1 GCA_902782705.1 uncultured Selenomonadaceae bacterium | reverse complement strand
GCGGTCGTGGCGGAATTGGCAGACGCGCTACTTTGAGGGGGTAGTACTCACAAGGTGTATGGGTTCAAGTCCCATCGACCGCACCATTAGGAAAATGAACCGTCGTACATGGTAAAATGTACGACGGTTTACTTTTTTTTTCTCGTTTGTTATGATGGGTACGGAAAAGTTTATGAAACAATGAATAAGTCAAGTCGTGACCGTGTCAAAGGATTTTTTCGTCAGGCAAGGAAAAGGGCTCGAAGGCGCAGCAGAGCTACGTCGAGGGCACTTTGACACCGCATGACGAAAAAAGACTCGGCATGGGCGCGGCGGGACTTGTTCAACGTTTCCTGTATGCGGGGAGTGAGGTTTTATGATGCAGTCGGAAAAAGTGAAACGGGCGTTGGACGCGGTGGAAGACGCCTGCGGGCATTGTGCGGTCTGTTCGCCGGACTGCCCAATCGCAATTTCGAAGCGCGCTTTGACGGGGCTTTTATATGATTTGAGGCAAATGGAGGCGTCGGGTTCGGAATGCGAATGCTCGTGACGGGATTTTTTCATTCGTAAACGTCGGTTGATTTGAATTTCGTAATTTGCTCATCATGATGAAGAAGGAATATTCGTCTTTGCTGTCGGCAGGATTTTCGGCAGGAAGGACGAATATTTTTTTATATGCTTGAGGCATGTGAGAGATTTGAAGGAGTGTGCAGGAATGAGGACTTTTCCGTACGAGGTACAGTTTTTCTGTTGTACGAATTGGAATCAATCTGTGGAAAAGTTACAGAAAGCGGCGCAGTTTTTTACGGCGCAGGACGCTCTGTCCGTCGGGGGAATTCAAGGAGAGACGGGAATTCCGGGGCTTAAGATTGATTTCAATAACGGGATCCGGCTTCAGGTTCCTGCAGGGAATTGGCATGTAATCATTGGGGATAACGATTCGGGGATGTCGTTTTATGATCAAGACGTTTCCGAGGCGCTTATCATTTCCATGGAAAAATATTATGTCCATTGGCAAATTGAGGTTTTTCTGGACGGCGAGCTGGTTTTTGCGCATATTTTCAATCCTGTGGGGCAGAAGATTCGATTGAATTTTAACAGCAAATTTCTCGGCGATATGCTGTCTTTTTTGTCGTATGTGCCTTTTGTGCGGGATAAATGGGAAGCAGACGTCTATTGCACGATCGACGACAGCATGAAGGGCGTTTTTCAACGCTTGCTGCCGGAGATTCGACTGCGTGAAGAGGCGGAGGAAAATACATACGCGACCTTTTATTTTAACGCCAGTATTGACTTCCCCGGCTGGATGCCGATGGACGGCCGAATGGTTTCGATGGTTCATACGGGGCGCATCATTTTGGGCTTGCCCGAATTGCCGCCGAAATTGCGCTGGACTCCGGGGCCGCGCACGATCGAGGAACCCTATGTTTGCATCGGCGTGCAGGGCTCTTCCGTGGAGAAGGGGTGGCTGTATCCGGATGGGTGGGAGGAATTGACGGCCTACCTCAAAGAGAAAGGCTATCGGGTGCTTTGCATCGATCGGGATAAACGCCTGCAAGAGGGACGTTTTGTGCTTGAAATGCCAAAAGGCGCGGAGGACTTTACCGGGAATCGATCGCTCGTGGAGCGCATGGATATGCTTCATTATGCGGATTTTTTTGTCGGCTTGTCCAGCGGGCTTTCGTGGCTGGCCTGGACTGCGGATTGCCCCGTGGTCATGATTGCCGGGTTTACCGCCTATTGGTATGAATTTTTCACGCCGTACCGCGTATATAATCGCTTGGCTTGCAACGGCTGTTACAACGACGTGAGGCTATATTGGAAAAATAATCCCTGCGCGCGGCAGGAAAAAGGCTCAGAAAACGAAATGCAGTGTTCGACGAGAATAACGCCGCGTATGGTGATGGAAGCCGTCGATCGATTGATTGCCGACAAGCGAGAGGGGAAGCTTCCCGCTCATGCGTAAATCGAGGTGAGTTTATTGCGTTGGGATCGAATGAAGGACGCGCTTCATTTTTTGGCGGACGAGCGGGCGTTTCGTCTGCGGCTTTTTTGTGAGGGAACGCTGGTCGGGATTGGCGTCGGAGTCGTCGTCGCGTTGTTTCGCTGGGTATTGGAGCTGACGGAGATTTATCGCCCGGTTCTTTTCGACTGGATGAAGGCGTCGTTTCCCGTCGGTTTTTTGGGATGGGGACTTTTCCTACTCTGGATTGCGTGGCTGCTGGCGCGTTTCCTTGATGCGGAGCCTTTGATTTCCGGCAGCGGTATTCCGCAGGTGAAAGGCATTCTGCTCGGACGGATTCGCATGAACGCGCAGCGTGTATTGGCACTGAAATTTGTCGGCGGCGTGCTGGCAATCGGCGCGGGTATGTCTCTGGGACGCGAGGGTCCAAGTGTGCAGCTCGGCGCTTGCGTCGGGCAGTGGTTCAGCCGGCTGCGGCTTCGCCCGCGGTCGGAGGAGCGATTCCTTTTGACGGCGGGTTCGGGCGCGGGGCTTGCGGCGGCTTTCAACGCGCCGTTGGCGGGCGTGATTTTCTGTCTGGAAGAATTGACGAAAATGTTTTCGCCGTTGGTGTTGATGGCGACGGTGGCGGCGACGGTCAGCGCGGCGACGGTGGCGGGCTCGATTCTCGGGTTGACGCCTGTATTTCATATCGGCGAGTTGCCGGCGATGGCGATTTCCCAATATTTTTGGCTGTTCCCTCTTGGCGTTTTCGTCGGCGGGCTGGGCGTCCTGTTCAATCGCACGTTGATGGCGGCACTGGACGCATACCAACGGTTCTCGAATGGGGCGGCGAAATTTCTGCTGCCGCTGTTCCTGGCCTTCGGGCTGGCGTTTATCCTGCCGCAGGTGCTCGGCGGCGGGAGCGCGTTGGTCGATACGATGATTCGGCAGGATTTTACGCTGACCTTTTTGTTGATCTTGCTGGTCGCGAAATTTTCGTTTACGATGCTCTCGTTCGGCTCGGGCGTACCGGGCGGAATTTTTTTGCCGATGCTGGTGCTGGGCGCGCTGGCAGGGGCGGTGTTCGCGAAGGTGATGACGCTGGCGGGCGTTTTCGATGAAACGCTGACGAAGGGTTTTATCATCTACGGCATGGCCGCGTATTTTGCCGCCGTGGTCAGAGCGCCGATTACGGGCAGCGTCTTGATCATGGAGATGACGGGCTCGTTTCATCACATGCTGGCGTTGATTTTCGTTTCGCTGACTGCATATCTGGCGGCGGATGTTCTGCATGGAGCGCCGGTTTACGACATGCTTTTGGAGCGGCTGCTTCGGGTACGGGCAAAAGTACGGAAAGTGACGGCGCATCACCGGACGATTACGGAGTTTATCGTTGGGGAGGGGAGCCGTCTCGACGGAAAGACGATTGCAGAGACCACATGGCCGGAGGAATGCCTTTTGGTACAGGTGCGGCGAGGGGAAACGGAATTGATTCCGACGGGGCCGCTCGTTTTGCAATCAGGCGATTTCATTTATGCTTTGGCCGACGACGGCGATATTGCGGAGCTGGAAGAACTGGCGGAAGAAAACGTACATAGCGATAAAGACGGGACCATCCCATAAAAATCCCGTGGAATGAAAATCAGGAAGTAAGT
>CACZOL010000158.1 GCA_902782705.1 uncultured Selenomonadaceae bacterium | reverse complement strand
GCTTACGATCGCCTCGTCATGCATACGGACGCGATTTCTTATTATGCCTCTTTTGACAATGCCGCTGTCGGTGAATTCATGGGACGGTTCATTGAGGAGAAACTGAACTTGAAGAGCGGCGCGGGACCTTTTACGATGGAATTTGTCGCAGGCGACCCCGCCGATATGAACGCGCCGGTCTTTTATCAGGGCGCTTATGATCGGTTGAAGCCGTATATTGACAAGGGGCAGCTCGTCATTCCTTCCGGACAGATCGCGTTCAAGGATGTGGCCACCGAAGGCTGGAGCGCGGACAAGGCCAAGGCCCGCATGGAAACAGTTTTGCGCCAGCATTACGCAGGCAGGAATCTGGACGTCGTCGTGGCGGCCAACGACGACCTTGCAGACGCCGTGCTGCAGGCGCAGAAGTCCGTCGGCTATCAGGGACCCCCGACGCTGATTACCGGACAGGATGCCGGCGACAAGGCTATCGAAAATATCCGCGCTGGTCGTCAGGCCATGACCATTTACAAAGACCCCAACGTGCTTTGCGCAAAAGTCGTCCGTATGGTCAAGGCCGTCGTCGAGGGCAGCCAGCCCGCAATCAACGACGTCCAGAATATCAAGAACGATGTAAAGACCATTCCGAGCTATTTGTGCATTCCGGTCATCATCGACAAGGATAATATCGACACAGTGAAAAAGTAGATAACGCAAAAACGATTCTTCGATTGCCTCGGGGAATCGTTTTTTTCTATATATATTAGGAAGAAAATGAAAGACGATCGTGTGAAGTATTGTAAGAAATAGAGAATTGTAGGAGAAATTTTCCAAAGTGACTGAAAAATATTGAAAGTTCATTTTCCAAAACGTATAATGAATACATGAGCAACGTATCTGCCGCGAAAGTTTGTTTTTTATTTTATGAACGGGAGGGATTTACCAATGGCAAAGTACGTGATGGCGCTGGACGCCGGAACGACAAGCAATCGGGCGATTATCTTCGATGAAGAGTCGCGGATTGTTGGCGTCTCGCAAAAAGAGTTCACGCAGCATTTCCCCGAGCCGGGCTGGGTGGAGCACGACGCCGAGGAAATCTGGAGCTCGATGGTCACGGTCATGAAGGAAGCGTTGGAAAAGGCAAATCTTACAGCCGGCAGCCTTTCCGCAATCGGCATTACGAATCAACGCGAGACGACGGTAGTTTGGGATAAGAATACAGGGCGTCCCGTCTATAACGCGATCGTTTGGCAATCGAGGCAGACGGCGGACATTTGCGAAGACTTGAAGCGTCAGGGACTTTCCGACGAGTTTCATCATAAGACGGGGCTCGTAATCGACGCGTATTTTTCCGGCACGAAAGTCAAGTGGATTCTCGATCATGTGGACGGCGCGCGGGCGGCTGCTGAGAAGGGGGATCTTCTCTTCGGCACGATCGATTGCTGGCTGATCTGGAAGCTGACGGGCGGCAGAGTACATGTTACGGATTATTCCAACGCATCCCGCACGTTGATGTACAATATTCATGAGTTGAAATGGGACGAGGATTTGCTTCGTTATCTGACCGTTCCGGCGACTATGCTGCCGGAGGTGCGTGCGTCCAGCGAGGTTTACGGCGAGACGGACCCGAAGGTGATCGGAGGACCGGTTCCCATTGCGGGTGCGGCAGGAGATCAGCAGGCGGCGCTTTTCGGACAGAACTGCTTCGAGCCGGGCATGGCAAAAAATACATACGGTACGGGTTGCTTCATGCTGATGAATACTGGCACGAAGATTCACGAGTCGAAAAACGGCCTCGTGACGACGATTGCGTGGGGCGTGGACGGAAAAGTCGAATACGCGCTGGAAGGCTCGATTTTCGTCGCGGGCTCCGCAATCCAATGGCTGCGCGACGGTTTGCGTATCATTGACGCCGCGCCGGATTCCGAGTGGGTGGCGAAGCGCGTGCCGGACGCGGGCGGCGTTTACGTAGTGCCGGCGTTTGTCGGCCTCGGCGCGCCGTACTGGGATATGAGCGCGCGCGGCATGATTATCGGATTGACCCGCGGCACGACCAAAGGACACATTGTGCGGGCGACGCTGGATTCGATGGCGTATCAGACCCGCGACGTGCTTTCCGCGATGGAAGCCGATTCCAAGATTCGTCTCGCTTCGCTGAAGGTGGACGGCGGCGCGGTAGCGAACAATATGCTGATGCAGTTCCAGGCGGATATTCTCGGCGTTCCGGTTGAGCGGCCCCAGTGTATAGAGACGACGGCGATGGGTGCGGCGTATTTGGCCGGACTGGCGACGGGCGTTTGGTCTTCGAAGAAAGAACTCAAGAAGAGCTGGAAGCTCGACCTCCGCTTTGAGCCGAAAATGTCGAAAGACGAGGC
>CACZOL010000157.1 GCA_902782705.1 uncultured Selenomonadaceae bacterium | reverse complement strand
TTAAGACATATCGGAAAAACTCTCTGCCGATTTACACATAAAATCAACAGAGAGTCCAGTACAATCGTATTTTGTTATGTCTCAATTGTATTCAGGAAGAGGTTTTGTGCCACCATACGAACATTCTTTACGACTATAGCACTGACCGCGCGCAACATGGTTCAAAAGCGTTTCATCCAACTCCACATCATCCAGATCAGCCATATAGGCTTCTGCTTCTTCCCTTGTAAGCTCAACGCCTTCACTTTTTGCCAATGCAATCAAATCATCGGCTTCCTTACACTGCATGGCTTTCATGACCATTTCTTTCGTAATTTCCTTTTCGTTAATAGGCATAATTCATTCCTCCTTTTAAAAATTACCTTCGCATATGAAATATGTATTGACGACAAAAAATGCTGACGCGCTGGGTTTGAGCGCGTCAGCATTTTTGCTCTTTTTTACCGTCCGTATTTTTTTGCCAAGGCGGCGATCTTTTCCGCGAGGGCGTCGGTCAGTTTTCCTTCTCTGAGGCGCCAGCTCCAGTTTCCTTCCGGCGTGCCGGGGCGGTTCATGCGGTGACGGCTGGGGAGGCCGAGGAGATCCTGTACGGGGACGACGGCGATTCTCGCTTCGGAGGCGTAAGCCGCTTCCACAAGCTTTTCCGCGACTTTTTTCGCCGTTTCCGCGCCGTCGCTTTCCGTTTCCGGCATGACGCCGAGCCAAGCGGCAATCTTTGCGCGGTCTTCGTAGCCGAGGTCGTCGGTGAACCAGCCGGCCGCCGTGTTGTTGTCGTGGGTGCCGGTGTAGATGACGCAATTTTCCTTTGCGACGACGCCCACACGCGGCGTGCCGTTTCCTAAGCACTCGAACTCGATGACTTTCATGCCCGGCAAGCTGCTCGTTTCGAGAAGCTGCGCCACGTCGTCGGATTGTACGCCGAGGTCTTCCGCCACGATGGCGAGATTGTCGCCGAGGCGCTGACGCAAGGCGTGCAGGAGCGCGACGCCGGGTCCTTTTTTCCACTGCCCGTTTTTCGCGGTCGTTTCCTTCGCGTCGACTTCCCAGTACGAGGCGAGGCCGCGGAAATGGTCGATGCGGACGATATCCACGAGGGAGAGGAGACGTGCGACGCGCTCCACCCACCATGAGAAGCCGTCTTTTTTCATCGCTTCCCAATCGTACAGCGGGTTGCCCCAAAGCTGGCCGTTTTCGCTGAAATAATCGGGCGGAACGCCGGCCACTTTTTTGGCGTGCCCGTCCGCTTCCAACGCGAAAAGTTTCGGGTGCGCCCAGACGTCGGCGCTGTCCTGCGCGAGGTAAAGCGGCATGTCGCCGAAAATGCGGATCCCTTTCGATGCGGCGAGGCTGTGAAGCGCTTGCCACTGGCGATCGAATAGGTATTGCTGGAATTTCACGAATGCGATATTGTCCGCCGCCCGCTCCCGGAGCGCGTCAAGCGCCGCGGGCTCGCGGTCGCGGAGCGCCGGCGCCCAGTCCATCCACGGCTTGCCGCCGTTTTCTTCCGAGGCGGCGGTGAAGAGGGCGTAGTCGTCCAGCCATGCGGACTCTTTTTCGCAGAACGCTTTGAAGTCCGCCGGAGGATTCTTCTGGAATCGCTGCCAGGCACGGCGCAGGACTCCCTTCTTGACTGCGCCTGCGCGCACAAAATTTACGGCGCTGCCCGTGCACGGGTGGGAATGCGGGGAGCCGCCCAAATAGGAGCGCGAGCAGCCGAGCGCCGTCTTGCCCCATTCGAGGTCGTCTTCGGTGAGCCAGCCGTCTGCCGCGATTTTTTCCGCCGAGAGGATCAACGGATTCCCGGCGAAGGCCGAAGGCGGCTGATAGGGCGAGTTGCCCGGGCCGATGGGGCCGATCGGAAGGATCTGCCAAATGTGCTGGCCCGCTTTTTGCAGGAAATCGATGAAAAGTTCCGCTGTCTCGCCGATGTCGCCGACGCCCCAGGGGGACGGCAGCGAAGTCGGGTGCAGCAGCACGCCCGCCATGCGCGGGAAGCGCTTCGGCGGCTTCTTTTCCTGCCAAACTTGCGCGGAAAGCGGCGCAAGTTTCAGGCGAATCTTCCCGCCTTCGATGGGCAGGGGTTTTTTCTCGATGGGCTCGGCGTCGAAAAGCGAAGGTTCTTTTTCCTTTTCTTTCCATTCGTCGGTCTGATAGGCCAAGACGAATCTTCCCGTCGCGACGTCGCCGATGGGAAGGTCGATGTTCACGGGCTCCCGTCCGCGGTTCAGCGCAACGATGAAAAGACCGTCTGTCGCTTCGAGGCCGAAGGCGTCATGACCGCCCCGGATAAGGCGCGCGTATGCGTAGACGTCGCCTTCGGCGCAGAGCGGAATGAATTCGCCCGTCGACAGCGCGGCGTTTTCGTTCCGAAGCCGTGCCGCTTCTTTGACTTTGACGCGGAGCGCCGCGTCGCCGCCTTCCCAGTCGTAAGTCGCGCGGTTGTATGGGTCGCGGTAGCCCTGCATGGCAATTTCGTCGCCGTAATAGATCGACGGCACGCCGGGGAAGGTCATTTGCCAGACGACGGCGATCTCGAGCCGCGCCCGCGCCAGCGCCAGATGTTCTGCGTCGAGACGGAAGCTCGCCCGCTCCGCTTCGCTTGCGCCGGGTTCCGGCGCTTCGCCGAGGAGCGTCGTGATTCGCTCCACGTCGTGGCTGCCGATGAGGTTCATCATGGCGTAAAAATTATGCGCCGGGTAGTTTTCCCGCAGGCTTTCGATACGGCGGCCGACCGCCTTGCCGTTTGTGCGGCCCAGCAGGAAGTCAAGCACGATGGTGCGGAA
Organism: uncultured Selenomonadaceae bacterium; assembly: GCA_902782705.1. GTDB lineage: Bacteria > Bacillota > Negativicutes > Selenomonadales > Selenomonadaceae > RUG12372. The sequence goes on along the minus strand of CACZOL010000157.1, from coordinate 193 downwards.
CGGATAATTCATCGCGCCGTCGATCTCATGACCGGAAAGATAGGCGCGCTGCTCGCCGTAGCTGGATTTGTTCGACGCGTCTTCCCATACTTCGCCGATCAGCACGAGGTCTTTGTCCGTTTTTTTCAGCTCGCGGTAAAACGCCTGCGAGAATTTCGGCGGCAGCTCGTCGATGACGTCGAGACGCCAGCCG
>CACZOL010000156.1 GCA_902782705.1 uncultured Selenomonadaceae bacterium | reverse complement strand
GGCGAAGAACTGGTTCACGCGCCAATATTACGGCACGGTGGCCCACGACGCGAAAGCGGTCTATCAGAAGTTCATGGGCTGGTACGATGCGAATCCCGTTCATCTGAACCAGCTGCCGCCGGAGGAAAGCGCGAAGAAATGGGCGGAATATCTCGCCCTCGGCGGCATGGAGGCCGCGATGGAAAGAGCGCGGAAGGACTACGAGGCCGGAGAATATCAGTGGGTGGCGGAATTCACGAACCGTCTCGTATTCGCCGACCCAAAGAACGAGGCGGCGCGAAATCTCTGCGCCGACGCGCTGGAACAGCTCGGCTATCAGGCGGAGTCCGGCACGTGGCGCGGCTGCTATCTGTCGGCTGCCATGGAGCTTCGCGAGGGCAATACGATGCCGACGGGCAAAGACGCCCATTCCTTCGGCGGCGACCTGATGGAGAACCTGACGCCGGAAATGGTTTTCGATTTCATGGGCATCCGTCTTGACCGCAGTGCTTTGGCAGACGAGAACTTCGCCGTCCGGTTCGAGCTTTTGGATACGAAGGAAACGTACACGGCGTATTTGCGCTACGGCGCGCTGCTTCACGCCAAGGAAGGGAACGACGCCGACGTCGTCGTAAAGTGTCCGTCGAAGGCGCTTTTGCTGCTCGCCTCCGGCAACGGGGAAAAGTTCAGGCAGATCGCGGAGATCAAGGGGGCAGCCGAAAAATTCGAGAAGATCCTCGTCGCGCTCCACCGCTTCAAAGGCGGTGCGGTGGGCAGCTTCAACATCATCGAGCCTTGAGGAAGAACAAAAAATCTCCCCGCGCGGGGAGATTTTTTTGTCGCCGTTTCCGTTTTTCTGCTATAATGCTATAATATGGACTTAGCGAGAACATATGCCTTTGTGGTATCATAGATAAGATTTGTTTCGATACGATCCTTCCGAGGGGGAGTTTGTTTTGCCGAAGTTTTTTATCCGTCGTCCGATTTTCGCCATCGTCATTGCGATCGCGATGGTCATCATTGGCGTGCTGGCGGGGCTTTCGCTGCCTGTCGCCCAGTACCCGCGCATCTCGCCGCCGACAGTCAGCGTCACGACGAGCTATGTGGGCGCCAACGCTTCCGTTGTCAATGAGACGGTGGCGCAGGTCATCGAGCAGCAGGTCAACGGCACCGAGGGCATGGACTACATGTCGTCCAACTCCGACGACACGGGGCGTTACAGCCTGTCCGTAGTCTTCGGCCTTGAGTCCGACGCCGACATGGATACGGTAAAAACCCAGAATAACGTCTCGATCGCTTCTCACAGCCTGCCCAATGAGGTCACGGCTTTCGGCGTCACGACGAAGAAAGCGTCGCCGGACATGGCGCTGGCGGGATCGCTTTATTCGCCCAACGGCACGTACACGCCGCAGTTCATGAAAAATTACGCCGATATCTATATCATCGACAAAATCAAGCGCGTACCGGGCGTCGGCGATATCATGATCTTCGGTCCGGACTATGCCATGCGTCTCTGGCTGAACCCCGACAAGCTGGCGGAGCTGGGCCTTTCCATCTCCGACGTGACGAGCGCAGTCCGCAGCCAGAACGTGCAGGCCCCGGCGGGCACCATCGGCATGCAGCCCGCGCCGGATGACCTTGAAAAACAGTATACGGGGCGCGTGGCGGGGCGTCTTGTGACGGACGAGGATTTCGCCAACATCATCGTGCATTCCGACGCAAACGGCTCCTTCGTCCGCATGAAGGACATCGCCCGCATCGAGACGGGCGCGCGGCGCATTCCTGTCCAGGCGAGAGCGAACGGCTATGTTTCCATTGGCTTCGGCATCCAGCTCACCAGCGACGCCAATGCGATGGATACGGTGCGCGGCGTGCAGGAGGTCATCCGCGAGGCGGAAAAGGATTTCCCCCCCGATCTGAAGTATATGGAAATCGTGGACAGCACGAAGTACATCCGCGCTTCGATCCATGAGGTCGCCGAGACTTTCATCGAGGCGTTGATCCTCGTCACGCTGATCCTCTATCTGTTCCTGCAAAATTGGCGGGCGACGCTGGTTCCGGCGCTGGCCATTCCCGTGTCGCTGATCGCGACTTTCGGCGCGTTCGTCCTTCTCGATTTTTCCATCAATACGCTGACGCTGTTC
>CACZOL010000155.1 GCA_902782705.1 uncultured Selenomonadaceae bacterium | reverse complement strand
GGCGGCGGCAATGCGCTATACCGAAGTCCGCATGTCGAAGATCTCGGAGCTGATGCTGCAGGACATCGACAAAGAGACGGTGGATTTCGTCCCGAACTATGACGAATCGCTGAAGGAGCCGTCGGTGCTGCCGGCGAAATTCCCGCAGCTTCTCGTCAACGGCACGTCGGGCATCGCCGTCGGCATGGCGACGAATATCCCGCCTCACAATATGCGGGAGGTCATCGACGGGACGCTCATGCTGATTGACAATCCCGAGGCGACGGTCGAGGAACTGATGACCGTCATCAAGGGGCCGGATTTCCCGACGGGCGCGCTTATCATGGGCACGGAAGGAATCAAGAGCGCGTACCGCACCGGACGCGGCGTGATCCAGATGCGCGCCGACGCGCACATCGAAACGATGTCCAACGGCAAAAACCAGATCATCGTCACGGAGCTTCCCTATCAGGTCAACAAGGCGAAGCTCGTCGAGCGCATCGCTGAGCTGGTGCGCGACAAAGTCGTCGACGGCGTCACCGCGCTGCGCGACGAATCGGATCGCAGCGGTATGCGCATCGTGGTCGAGCTTCGCCGCGACGCGAACGCCAACGTGATCCTGAACCAGCTTTACAAGCATACGCAGATGCAGGACAGCTTTGGCGTAATCATGCTGGCGCTGGTGGACGGGCGGCCCCGTGTGCTGAATTTGAAGGAAGTCCTTCATTACTATATAGCGCACCAGAAAGACGTCATTACGCGGCGCACCCGCTACGAGCTTGACAAGGCCGAGGCACGCGCGCATATCTTGGAGGGCCTCACTATCGCCCTCGACCATCTTGACGCGGTTATTACGACAATCCGCGAAAGCCGCACGGCGGATATTGCCCGCACCGCTTTGATGGAAGGGTTCTCGCTTACGGAGAAACAGGCGCAGGCGATCCTCGATCTTCGCCTCCAGCGGCTGACCGGTCTCGAGCGCGAGAAGATCGAAGAAGAATATCAGGAAGTCTTGAAGACCATCGAATACTTGAAGGGCGTTCTCGCCGACGAAAGCAAGATCTTCGGGATCATCAAGGACGAGCTGACGGAAGTTCGCGAGAAATACGGCGACGACCGCCGTTCGCGCATCACGATCGACACGACGCAAATGAACGTGGAAGACTTGATCGCCGAAGAGGACATCGTGCTCACGATGACGCACGGCGGCTATGTCAAGCGCATCCCGCTGGCCACTTACCGCACGCAGAAACGCGGCGGACGCGGCGTCGCGGGCATGGGAACGAAGGAAACGGACTTCGTCGAAAATCTGTTGATTACGACGACGCACCATACGATCTTGTTCTTCACGAGCCGCGGCCTTGTCTATCGGCTGAAAGGCTACGATATCCCCGAGGCAACGCGTCAGGCGAAAGGCACGGCCATCGTGAACCTCCTGCCGCTGTCCTCCGACGAGACGATCACCGCCGTCATTCCGCTTCGGGAATTCCGCGAGGATCGGTATCTCTTCATGGCGACGAAAAAAGGCGTCGTCAAGAAGACCGTCGTCAAGGAATACGACACCGCGAGAAAAGGCGGGCTCATCGCCATCAACCTCGACGAGGACGACGATTTGATCGGCGTTCGCTTCACGGACGGCGAGCAGCGAATCATCCTCGGGACGCGCGACGGACAGGCCATCATCTTCGAGGAAGAAAACGTTCGTCCGCTGAGCCGTCAGACGCGCGGCGTCACCGGCATTCGCCTGCATGATATGGACGAGGTCGTCGGCATGGACAAGGTCGCCGAGGAAAGCGAGATCCTTACCGTCACTGAGCAGGGATACGGCAAGCGCACGAAGGCTGCAGAGTACCGTGTCACCCAGCGCGGCGGCAAAGGTATCATCAACATGAAGGTCACGGAGAAAACGGGCGCGGTGGTCGGCCTCAAGGTCGTCCGCCCCGATCAGGAACTGATGCTGATCACGACGGACGGCATCGTGATCCGCACCAGCGTCGGTGAAATCTCCCTGATCAGCCGCAACACGCAGGGCGTCACATTGATGAAGACCGAAGAAGGCGATCGCGTCGCGTCGCTGGCGGTCATGGACACAAAGAGCGAATAAGGAATGAAAGAGGAGCGGAACGCTGCGTTTAGCGTTCCGCTCCTTTTTTGCGCCCGGTCACAGTTTCAGCATGACATGGACATTTGCATGATCGTTTGCTTTATGCCGATGATGTTTGTGATAGGAAACCGGGTGGAAGTCTCTCCTGGGGTGATGACGTCTTACATGATGTCTTTCGTGCCGGCTGTGGTGATGATTTCCGTGATGGTCCCTTTCGTAGGAAACGTGCCGCGCATGATGGGCCCGCGGCGCCGGAGCCGCTTCTCCTGTGGCTGCCATTCCTATGCCGAAGAGCAAAACCGCTCCAAAGATAACTGCCGCCGCCAAATCCAGCCATTTTTTCATAAGTGCCACCGCCTTTCTTTTATGTCTTCATTGTAATGTGCCTATATTAAGAAAAACTGACGGTTTCATGAGAAAACGGTTAAATTTCGGGGCGAAGCTTAAGGGCGTATTTTTGTTTGCGCCTGTTTTGTGGTATCATATCTTCAAAGGAGGCGGTAAAATGAACTGGAAAAGAAAGATGGTTTGCGCCATGGTTGCGGCGATGGCGGCGGCGTCCCCGGCAGTGTCTTTGGACGGGGATGTCGGCATGGCGTGTGCTTACGCGCAGACGGATCAGCGCCAATACAAAAACGGCGACATGGTGCTCTTGATTCCCAAAGCCTATGACGATTTGCTGACAACGGAGATCGAGAAAGAACGGATCGGCGGCGTACTGTTCCAGGTTTCGGAAAAAGCGTCCATCGACGCGGTCAAGCATCTTCCCAACGACACGCGAGGCGCGGGCTGGCTCTTCAGCATCGGGTACGTCGACGAAGGACTGCGCCGCGTACTTTTGTGCGGGGATATGTCCGGCGCGGAGATTTTCGCCCGGGACGCGAACGGCCAATGCTACATTTACTATCACCCCACGGACGTCCGCTATATGCGCGAAAACAACGAGGCCATGAAACGGGATCAGGCGCAGTGGACCATGCTCAACGAATGGGCGTGGAACTCGGTTCGGACCGACTTCATCCGGGAAAACCACTTGGAGACGGCGGCGTACGACAACAGCGAAGTCGGCATCGCCATCGCCCGTGCCGCCTATAAACCGGGCGTGCGCTATACCGTCAGCACCACGGAATACGGCCCCATCGAGCCGAAGGGGTTTGACGCCGCGCCCTTCGCGGAACTGCTTTTAGAGAACGCGGTCTATGAGAGAACCGACGCCGAGACGCCGGACGGGGAATACGTCGTGCTGGCCTTCCCCGACGAAGGGCTCCGCTACGACTTCTTCAAACTGCAAGGCCATGAAAACTATGTCCGCGAAGTGCGGCCGGACGGCACGGAAACGCTCTACAAAGCGATCTTCTTCTACGGCTCGGCAAGGGCAAGCGCCGTCATGCAG
>CACZOL010000154.1 GCA_902782705.1 uncultured Selenomonadaceae bacterium | reverse complement strand
TTCGATATCATACGTCAAGCAGATAATATGCCGCCTTCTGATCTTCTGATTTGCGATATCCGAAACGACGATATGCGATATATCACCCTCCTCCGAATGGAAAGTAAGCGCGCTTTTTCACATAACGTCGCACACGACGGCCAGATGATCCGCAACGCTATCCATGCGAATATATCTATTCTTCCGAATCCTTCTGCAAACAGCGCTGAGGAATTTGTTTTCCTGTCGACGGCCGATAAGAATCTGTTCATATCCCAAAAGAAATACAAAATTGACGGAAATTCAATTTTCGCATTGTCTGAAGCGGTTCTGGAATGCACATTGAAGCCGTCGCAAGAGGAAACCTTGAAAGTTATCCAAAGGGCAACGGAAAAAGTTGCAGAGGATTTCGGCGCAGACGTCGTACAGGCAGCAGCATCCGTAAAGACCGCTATTGCACAGGATTTGGAAGAAGAGGAAGAGCTTGATCCGATACGAACAGGACGCGCGGTTTTTTCCAACAGTCCCGATATGCAGGAGGCCTTCCAAAAAAAGATAACTGACGCAGGAATCGCACCGAACGAGCGGGTTTCCGTCGATCGGGAATCCTTACTGAAAAAAATCGTGAATCATAAGCTCAAAACGGATACCGGAATCGAGCTTGTAATCCCATCGGAGTATTTCGATAACACAGATTATATTGAATTCAGCCATGCAGAAGACGGTTCTCTCTATATTACATTAAAACACATCGGGAGTATCGTGAATAAAAGGTGATAACTGTAACAGGATTATATTAATGTATAAATAAGGAGCGGAGAATTTTGCCATTTTCGGAAAAACTGGAAACAATGAAAAACGTCGTGCTTCAAAAATATCGCTCATCATTTCGCATGGTAGAACAAATATCAGAAGATAACACATTGAAGATACTTGACGCAATGCGGGCGCTGCGTGTTTCTGAAGCGTATTTTCATACGACTTCCGGATACGCCTATGATGACTTGGGGCGGCAAAAATTGGACGAACTTTTTGCCCAAGTATTTGGGGCGGAATCCGCATTGGTCCGTACACAATTCGTTTCCGGAACCCATGCGCTTGCAACCGTGTTATTTGGCGTCCTGCGTCCCGGAGATCGCTTACTTTCAATAACCGGAGCTCCTTATGACACGATGCAGACCGTGATCGGCTACGCGAATCCGTCCTCCGGATCTTTAAAAGAATTCGGCATTTTATATGACGAATTGCCGCTTATCGATGGACAGGTAGACATAGACGGTATCGAAGAAGCGATTACGCCGAATACAAAAATGGCTTTAATCCAGCGATCGCGTGGATATAGCTCACGGGCGCCTTTGAGCGTCAACGACATAAAAGATATTTGCGCCGTTATCAAAAAAAAGAAACCGGACTGCGTTTGCTTTGTCGATAATTGTTACGGTGAATTTGTCGACACATTGGAACCGACGCAAGTCGGTGCGGATATCATGGCCGGCTCCCTCATCAAAAATCCAGGCGGAGGACTTGCGCTCACCGGCGGATATATCGCAGGCAAGAAAGAACTGGTTGAGGCGGCTTCCTATCGGTTGACGTCGCCTGGCATGGGGGCCGAGCTGGGGGCGTCGCTGGCAAATCATCGGTCGCTTTTCCAAGGTTTTTTCCTCGCACCGCACGTCGTCGCACAAGCGTTAAAGGGAGCAATTTTTGCCGCAGGGCTTTTTGAGGAAATGGGTTATCCCGTTTATCCGCGTGCAGATGAAAAACGCAACGATATCATTCAAACGATTGAATTAAAGACGGCAGAAAAGCTCATTGCATTTTGCGGCGGATTGCAGCGGTATTCACCGGTGGATTCATTTGCAGCACCAGAGCCGTGGGACATGCCGGGATATGCCGATCAAGTCATTATGGCCGCGGGCGCTTTTGTACAAGGAGCTTCCATTGAATTAAGCGCCGACGGTCCGATGCGGCCGCCGTTTAACGTTTATCTGCAAGGCGGATTGACTTTTGAACACGCGATAATCGGCATCATGGGAGCCGCGCAAGCCTTGGAATCATTGGAATAACAATAAAAAAACGGCAGCCATAACTTCCGATAATTTATACTTATCGGAAGTTATGGCTGCCTCTTCTTTTTACGCCTTATTTCAGAGCGTCCTGTGCTTTTTTGATTTTCTCCGCCATGCCGTGCATCTTGGCAATCGGTACGGCACAAACGGCGATTCTTACGCCCTTTTTGAGCGGCACGGCAAAAATCAGGTCGTCGTGCAGTTTGTCACAAACCGCTCCGGGGTCCGGCGCGGGAACCGAAATAAAGAATCCGGCCTTATACGGCAAGGCGTTCAATTTGCAGGCTTCGGCTTCTTCCATGAAGATCGCGCCGCGTTTGCGGATCGTCTGGTAAAGTTCTTCCCGCTCTTTTTCGAACTGCGCGAGAAGCGTGGCATCCTGCTGAATCTTAGTCAGGACGGTCATCGCGCCGCGGTTGATATTCGACCAAGTGGCGCGGCTTGAGAATTTGGCAAGCTGCGCAAATTCATCGACCACATTCTTGTTTGCGGACAGGCCGATAATCGCGCCCGTGCGCTGACCGTACATCGTATAGCCTTTCGACATGCTGAACGCAAACATGATAAAAATATTGTCCGGCAGGCCGCCAAACTGTTTCATGAACTTGCGCGCGGCATTCTTCTCACCCGCGTAATCGATATAAGCGATATCGACAAGGATGCTGATTTTCTTGCTGCCGCTCTTCGCTTCCTGCTTGCAAACGTCAAGAACCTGCTTCCAGTCGTCTTCCGAAAGACTGTACCCTGTCGGGTTATGCGCAGGCGTGTTGATGATAATCAGCAGGGAATTCTGCTTGCTGAGCAGAGATTTAACTTTCTCCCCGAAAGCGCGGATATTGAAATTCTGCTGCTCGTCAAAAAGCTGATACGTCGCAAGCGAGCGGCCGCCTTCCCGGCAAAGCGCGGCATACGGCCCCCAATACCAGTCGGACGTCAAAACCTCATCGCCGATCTCCGAATAATTCGCGATTGCATGATGAACGGCGCCCGTTCCGCCTGCCGTGGCAACAGAAGCGAAATACCCGTCCGGGCGCTGGTCAGCGAAAGTCAGCTCGATGACCGTATTCAGATAATCCGGCAGACCGGCAATCGGCGCATAATCAATGATATCCGTCATCGGCAACGAACGGAATACTTTCTCCATCGTCGGAATGCACGCAAGGCGTTCCTGTTCGTCGATAATGGCGCCTATCGTCGCATTCGTAACCTTTGCGGCGCCATGTTTCGCCGTAGCCGCCTTCGCGGCCGCGCTCGCGCCAAATATCGCATCGCTCAGCATCTTTCCTACCGCATGTGATGCAGCCATTTCCATTTCCATTTTGCAGTCTCCTTTACTCCAATATTTAAAACAAGTTCTTTATTCTTCGTATATACCGTTTTTCCTGCAATATTAGAAATGTATACAATATATTAGGCATTCGCGGGGAAGAACTCGTTGTGGATCGCTTTGACCGCGTCTTTGATCGACGCAGCCTTGACCAGGCAGGAAATGCTGATCTCGGAAGTACTGATAACATCGATATTGATATCTGCGGACGCCAAAGCGCCGAACATGCGCGCGGCGATTCCCGGATTTCCAAGCATTCCGACGCCGACGATGGAAACCTTCGCAACGTCGTCTTCGATAAGGACGGCAATCGCTTTCAACTTGTTCGCGACGTCGTCGACGATCGGACGCGCTTTTGCCAGATCGTCGGCCGCAATCGTAAAGACCATGTCGGTAATATTCTTTTCGATATTGCGAATGCTCTGGACGATCATATCGACGTCCACATGCGCATCCGCCAAAGCCGAGAAAATCTGATGTGCAATGCCCGGATTGTTCGGAATCCCAAGGACGGCAATTTTGACGACTTTTTCGTCATGGGCTACGCCGCGGATCACAAATTCTTTTTCTTCCATTGTATACGCCTCCCTAATTATCGTTCCAGGTTTTGTCGTAAATGTTGAACGTACATGAATGGGGATATTGAAGTGTTTACCCATCTCAACCGACCGCGGCTGCATGACGCCGGCGCCAAGGCGCGCCATTTCCAGCATCTCATCGTAGGTTATCTCTTTCATACGGCGCGCATCGGGGACAACGCGCGGATCGGCGGAATAAATCCCGTCCACATCCGTATAGATCTCGCAGCTATCGGCTTTAAGGGCGCCGGCAAGCGCCACAGCCGACGTATCTGAACCGCCGCGTCCCAAAGTGACGGGATCGCCCAGCGAATCTGCGCCCTGGAAACCCGCTACGATGACAATGTTGCCGTTTTTCAGTTCCTCCAAAACGCGTTTCGGCTGAATGCCGATAATCTTGCCCTTCGTGTGGACGGAATTCGTATGCATACCCGCCTGCGCTCCGGTCAGAGAAATCGCCTTGTGACCAAGGCTGCGGAACGCCATCGTCAATAAAGCGATGGATACCTGCTCGCCGGTGGTGAGCAGCATATCCATTTCTCTTTCATAACGGTACGGCTCTTCGTCGATTTTCTTTGCCAACGCTATCAAATCGTCCGTCGTATCGCCCATTGCGGAAACGACCATGACGACTTGATCCGCAGGTTTTTTCTCTTCCAAGATCCGTTTTGCTACGGCAATTATTTTTTCCGTGCTTCCGACTGAACTTCCGCCAAATTTTTTTACAACGAGTCCCATACCTCTCCCCCTAAATCCAAACCAAATTACTATCCGTTCAATTATTTCCGCCCAAATCGTCAGGCAGGATATAATCGAAAATACATTTTGCAATTTCGCGCTTCGTCATCAGCGGCATTTCTTTTACCGCACCGTCCCGCGAAAGGAGCTTGACGATATTCGTCGAAGTGTTGAAGCCTGCGCCGGGTTTTGTCACGTCGTTGGCGACGATGAAGTCGAGATTTTTCTTCTCGATTTTTTCCTGCGCATATTGCAGGAGATTTTGCGTTTCCGCCGCAAACCCGACGAGAATTTGCCCTTTCTTTTTCCGCTGGCCAAGCTCTTTCAGGATATCAGGATTTTTTTCCAATGTGATGGAAAGTTCTTCATCGTTTTTCTTGATCTTATGCGCTGCGACCGTTTTCGGGTGATAATCGGCTACCGCCGCCGCCTTTATGACGATACGGCTTGCCTCCGCTTCACGCAGCACCGCCTCGCGCATTTCCTGTGCCGTTTCAACGGAAATGAAGGTTTTCAATCCTTTCGGCGCAGAAAGCGCGGAAGGTCCGGAAACGAGTACGACGTCCGCGCCGCGCGCAACAGCCTCCTCCGCCAGAGCGTATCCCATTTTGCCGCTGGAACGATTGCCGATATACCTTACAGGATCGATCGGTTCTATGGTTCCCGCCGCTGTCACGAGCACTTTGACGCCGGAAAGCTGTCCCCCGCGGGCGAAAAAATCATCGAGAATCGCGACGATTTGGGGCGGCTCAGCGAGACGTCCCGGCCCTTCCGCTCCGCAGGCAAGTTTTCCCGCCTCCGGCGCAATGATATGCGCGCCGCGTGCCGTAAGGGTCTCGATATTCTTTTGTACCGCCGGATGCGCATACATATTGCAATTCATCGCCGGCGCGAAAAAAAGCGGCGACGTAGAAGCCAACAAAGTCGTCGTCAGCATATCGTCCGCAACACCGAGCGCAGCTTTCGCGAGAATATTCGCCGTCGCCGGAGCGACCAGGACAGCGTCCGCCCAGTCGGCGAGCGCAATATGCGCAACATTCCAATGCTGTATCGGAGCCCACATATCCACCGTTACAGGATTGCCGCTGATCTCACGGAATGTCAGTTCCGTCACGAATTCCGTCGCTTCGCGCGTCATGACCACGCGCACTTCTGCACCGGCTTTTCGCAGGCGGCTGACAATATCGACCGCTTTGTATGCGGCGATACCGCCCGTAACGCCCAAAAGGATTTTTTTGCCTTCAAGCATCATTGGTCCTCTTTCATTACTTAACGCTGATTTTTGTACGCTCGTAGCTGATCTTGTCGTCTGCGACTTCCGCCAGCGCCCTCGTCACGTTTTTGTTGGACGGCACCTTCACTTTGACTTCCGCGCCGTCCAGAAGCTGACGCGCACGCTTCGCGGCGAGCACAGCCAGCGTATAACGGCTGTCCACCTTCGTCAAAAGCTCTTTCATGGCCGGATGTACGATGTCCATCTGCTGCATATTTCTCACGCTTCCTTTCCTTCGGATATTCCGCTTTTGTTCCGTATGATTCCATCGATCGTATCAAGATTATTGCTAGTGCGCGCGTGTTCCGCCGCTACGATTGCCGAAAGTGTCCGCACGGCGTCTTCCACCGAATCGTTTACCACCGTATAGGTGTATTCCTTTGCAACGGCAATCTCCCCCGCCGCTGCCGACAACCTGCGCGCTATGACCTCGTCGGTGTCGGTTCCGCGTCCGCGCAGTCGTTTTTCAAGCTCAGAAAGAGACGGTGGCAGGATAAATACAAACACGCCGTCAGGAAAGCGTTTCATTACGTTCAGCGCGCCCTGCGTGTCAATCTCCAGCAGGATATCCTGCCCTTGCGACAGGCGTTCCTCGATTTTCTTCAGCGGCGTTCCGTAATAATTGCCGTAAACTTCCGCCCACTCCAAAAGTTCCCCGTCCCGAATCATTCGTTCAAATTCGCTTCGTTCAAGGAAATAATACTCTACGCCGTCCGTTTCCTTATCGCGCGGCGCGCGTGTAGTCGCCGAAATCGAATAGGAAATCTCAGGGTGCGCACGTAAAAAATCGCCGCAAACGGTTCCTTTTCCTGCCCCCGACGGTCCGGACACTACAATCAGGCATCCTTTTTTCATGCCTCATCTTCCTCCGTGCGTGACGCCGATTCTTCTTTTCCTGCGATACGCCCCACGATCGTTTCCGGCTGGACCGCCGACAAGATCACATGACCGCTATCCGCTATCAGCACTGACCTCGTGCGTCGCCCGTAAGTGGCGTCTATCAGATTTCCCGCGTCTCGCGCCTCCTGCACAATCCGCTTGATCGGAGCGGATTCCGGCGCAACGATGGAAATGAGCCTGTGCGCCGATACGACGTTGCCGAAACCGATATTGATGAATTTCATTTCCATGACGTTATTCCTCTATTCTATATTCTGTACTTGCTCGCGCAGCTTTTCAATTTCGCTTTTCATATCCACTGCGATTTGCGCCGCGCGGATATTATTCGCTTTCGATGCGGTCGTATTGACCTCGCGATTCATTTCCTGAATCAGGAAATCGAGTTTTCGGCCGACGGGAGCGTCCGGGTTTGCTACGATCGTCCGAAATTGCTCAAAATGACTCCGTAAACGCACAATTTCTTCTGTAAAGTTCACGCGATCAGAATAAATCGCCGTTTCCTGGATAATCCGCGCCTCGTCGATATTCGCGCCTTCCAACGCTTCCTTGACGGTCGTCTCCAATCGTTCGCGGTACTGTTTTACGATTTCCGGCCCCAGCGCCGCAACTTCGTCGACATATCCCGAAAGAAGATCCAGTCGTTTCAAAAAATCTGCTTTTAGATTTTCGCCTTCCTTTTCACGCATCTCAACAAACTGCTGCAATGCCTGTTCGAGCGCGGAAAGCAACACGGCGTCTGCGCCGTCAAGGGCGTCCTTCGCCTCCACCGCCGTCAAAACGCCCGGATAGGAGGAAATGATTTGTACGTTATCAGGACGAGGCAAGTGCAAAAGGTCGCTCATCTCGTTCAGAGCCTTATGGTACGCAATCGCCAACGGTTTGTCAAGCCGTATCTCACGTACATGCTCGCGTTTGTCCAAAAACTGTATCGAGAGTGTCAATTTGCCCCGAGACGCATATTCTTTGGCTTTCGCTTTTATGGTTTCGACAAACGGGTCAAGAACATGCGGCGCGCGGATATCGAAATCCAGATACCGTTGATTGACAGCTTTGATCTCGATTGCAACGCGATAATCCTCCGTCTCGGACAGTCCTGTCCCAAATCCGGTCATACTTCTTAACAATGTTCTTCCTCCTCAAAGACGCCGGAAAAGATTTTTTCCGCCGGACCGGTCATATAAATATGGTTGTCTTCTTTCCATTCAATCATGAGCCGTCCGCCGTCGAGCTCCACTTCCGCTTTTCGATCCGCGCGGCCGTTCAGCACGGACGCCACAAGAGACGCGCACGCGCCCGTTCCGCAGGCAAGTGTCACAGCGGCGCCGCGTTCCCAAACGCGCATACGAAGATGCGTACGATCCCGGATGACGACAAACTCCGTATTCGTTCTGCGGGGGAACCAAGTATGTCTTTCAAAAGCCGGACCGACCCGATCCATTTCCACATCGTTCACATCGCCGACAAAAACGACGCAATGCGGATTTCCCATGGAAACGCAGGTTGCCTTATACTTTTTTCCTAGTACTTCTATATCTTCCGCAACTACGCGCCTTTCACCAAAACCTTCCACGGGAATCTGCTTAGCTTCCAGTACAGGTTCACCCATGTCAACTTCAATTCCGGTAACTTTATTCCCTTCTTTTATAATACGCGGCTTCAAAATTCCGGCGCCCGTTTCTACCGTAAAACAATCTTTTTCCGTCATGCCGGCGTCATATACGAGCCGCGCAAAGCAACGGATCCCGTTGCCGCACATTTCCGCCTCGCTGCCATCCGTATTGAAGATTCGCATACGAAAATCAGCTTTATCCGACGGCAAAACGAAAATAAGCCCGTCGGCGCCGACGCCATAATGACGATTGCAAACACGCTCTGAAAGCGCTGCCGCGTCGTTCGGCAGACCCGTTGTCCGCGCGTCAACCAATACAAAATCGTTGCCGCACCCTTGCCATTTCGTAAAAGACAGTGTCATACCCTCACACTCCTTTTTGCACGTTTATATTTTATAGAAACCACTGAATAAGTCAAGGAAAAATGGCGCGCCCTATTGAATCTTTTCAAAAGACCTTTTATAATGAGTCGGTATTTATTTAGGAGGGCTCTATCGTGGATATAAATTTCATGGAACTCATCAAAGCGCTTATACTGGGTATCGTCGAGGGAATCACCGAATGGCTTCCCATCAGCAGTACCGGTCATATGATTCTTGTGGACGAATTCATCAAACTGGACGTTTCCAAAACTTTTATGGATATGTTTCTCGTCGTTATCCAGCTCGGTGCTATCCTCGCCGTCGTCGTGCTGAATTTCGACCGGTTGAATCCGTTTTCTTCGTGGAAGACCCGCGCGGAAAAACGGGAAACCGTCACCCTTTGGAAAAAAGTTATCGTCGCCTGCGTTCCGGCGGGCGCCATCGGGCTCGCGTTCAATAAATACATGGAACAGCATTTCATGACCGCGCTTGTCGTGGCCTCGACGCTGATCATTTACGGCATCTTGTTTATCGTCGTAGAAAATACGAACGCAAGACGCACGCCTCGCATTAAGAGTCTCGCCCAGCTCGACTACAAAACCGCCCTGATTATCGGCTTCTTTCAAGTACTCGCGCTGGTTCCCGGCACATCCCGCTCCGGCTCGACCATCCTCGGCGGTATTTTATTCGGCACGTCGCGCTTTGTCGCGACGGAATTTACTTTTTTTCTTGCGATCCCGATCATGTTTGGGGCCAGCCTCTTGAAACTGCTGAAATTCGGCTGGCACTATACCGGCGGCGAAATCCTGATCCTGATTATCGGAATGGCTACTGCGTTTATCGTATCCGTCATCTCGATCAAGCTATTGCTCCGCTATATCAAGAAAAATGATTTCAAGGCGTTCGGCTGGTACCGCATCGCTCTCGGCATCGTGGTTCTTGCTTACCTTTTCTTGATCGGCGATCCGGTAGACGCTGAATAAAATCTGAACTAAAATCCGTCGGCGAATTGTCGGCGGATTTTTTCGTTTGGGCAATATCCGTTCTTATGTTACAATAGATACGGGAGGTTGAAGTTATGAAGATGATTGCCGGGCTCGGAAATCCGGGCACGGAATATGCGGCGACGCGGCACAACGTCGGCTTTATGCTTGCGGACGCGCTGGCGGCACGATGGAGCGCGACAGCTTGGCGCACGAAACAGGATGCCTTGGTGGCCGAGGCTCGAATCGGTGCGGAAAAGATATTGCTCGTAAAACCGCTGACGTATATGAATGAGAGCGGACGCGCCGTCGGCCCGCTGCTTTCATGGTATAAGCTGGACGCGAGCAACCTGATTGTCGCACATGACGATATGGATTTGCCCGTCGGGATGATTCGCCTGCGAAAAAAAGGAAGCGCCGGCGGACACAACGGCATGAAATCAATCCTTTATCATGTGAAGGACGAGAATTTCCCCCGCGTGCGAATCGGCGTCGGACATCCTGTCCATGAACACGAACAGGTAATCCGCCATGTGCTTTCGCCTTTTTCCGCCGAAGACGCGCAAAAGATCCGCGAGGTCATCGACTATCTCTTACCCGCCGTCGAGTGCATCATAACGGAGGGAATCGATCTTGCGATGAACAAATACAATCCGAAAAAAGCAAAAAAGACGAAGCCGCAGAAAAACGACGAGGAACAGGGCGCAGAAAATAAAACAAACGAACCAAAGGAATCCATTGAAAACCCAGAGCAAACGGAAAGGTCGAGGACGACTGATGGCTAAAATCACAGCGCTTTACGCGGACGAAAACGGAGAGATTTTCTTCGCGGCCGGCATGGCGGGCGCGGCACGACTGGGCAACGAGGTTGTCCGCCTGACGGAAGACATGCTGATTCCCCTGCCTGACGCTGCAGATTTGATGTTCTTACCTGAACGACGCGCCGTCGGCTACGATAAGAAAGGCAATCTGACGACGCTTCCGGGACGCGCAGTGTCGGCCGTTTTGCCTGCAGGCTATACGCGCCTCTTTCTTCCGGCGTTCCGAAAAGAAAAGGACGCGTCGATGCTCCCTCTTTTCGGTTATACGGCGGTGGCGCTCCGCAAGGGAAGCTTATACGCGGCGGCTCTTTATACCGATAAAAACGATAAATGGGATCCGCTCAAATACAACACCCGCGCTTTAAAGCGTCACGTCCGCGCGTTGAAGCAAAAATTTCCTGACAACCGTCTCGTCGCCCATCTGGCACATTGCTCGCTGGAATGGCACTGCTGCACGGCGCAAAATCTTTTTTACCATCGCTGGGAAGCCGGGATTCCCGTCTCCCCCGTCTGCAACGCCAACTGTCTCGGCTGCATCTCGCTCCAGCCCGCCGAGTGCTGTCCGTCGCCGCAAAGCCGTATCTCTTTCCATCCGACCGTGGCCGAAGTAACTGAACTTTCCGTCTACCATCTGTCGGAAGCGCCGGATGCTATCATCAGTTTTGGACAAGGCTGCGAAGGCGAACCGTCCTTGGCTGCAGACGTCATCGCAGAAAGCATTTGCGCCACACGTGCAAAAACGAATCGCGGACAGATCAACATCAATACGAATGCCGGTTTTACCGACGGCATAAAAAAAATCGTCGACGCGGGGCTCGACACGATGCGCGTCAGCATGATCAGCGCAAGAAACGAAAGTTATCAAGCATATTATCGTGCGGGGTATTCTCTGGAAAACGTCAAAGCGTCGATTCGCTACGCACTGGAACACGACGTTTACGTTTCGCTGAATCTCTTGTATTTCCCAGGATTTAACGATCGACCGGAAGAACTTGACGCTTGGAAGGATTTTTTCCGAGAGCAGCCTGTTCAGATGATTCAAATTCGGAATTTAAACCTAGACCCGGACTATTTTCTCAAAATCATGCCGACGGAAAACGGAAAACCGCTTGGCGTGCAGCCGTTCCTTCACGAACTGCGCGAAACGTTCCCTACTATGGCGATAGGAAGTTTCAGCCATTTTGTAAAATAACGTGGTTTACCGATAAAAAATATTTGTACTGAAAAGAGGATTTTTCCGTTTTAGGTAGAAATTACTAATGTTAGAAAGGCATATACCACATTTGTGGCCCCAAAGGAGAGATTTCTGATGATGGACGAAAAGGATTGGGCAGAATTTAAGAAAAAACTCAAAGCAAAGACGGAAATCGATTTAGACCTTTATAAAGAAGCGCAAATGAAGCGCAGAATCAGCAATCTTGTGACGCGCGGCGGCTTCGATTCTTTCGTTTCGTATTTCGACCATGTCGCGAAGGACAAGGATGAATTCGCAGCGTTTATCGAGTACCTGACCATCAACGTATCCGAATTTTTCCGTACGCCGGATAAATTCGGCAAATTGGAGACAGAAGTTATCCCCGATCTTTTGAAACGTTCGCCCACGCTCAATATTTGGAGTGCAGGATGCTCCATCGGCGCGGAGGTTTATTCCCTTGCGATGATTTTGAAAGACTTGACGCCGGGCAAAAAACATCGTCTTCTTGCCACCGACCTCGACATCGAGATTATCGCGAAAGCGAAAGCCGGCATTTATGCCGAAAACGAGCTGAAAGCTTTAGATCCGAAACGTAAAGCGCAATATTTCACGAAAACTTCCGACGGCAGATTCGCCATCAAAGACGAGATCAAGCAATGCGTCGAGTTCAAACGGCACAATTTGCTGAAGGATCCCTTTGAAAAAGGTTTCGACCTTATTCTTTGCCGCAACGTCGTTATTTATTTCACCGAAGAAGCGAAAGATAAGCTCTACAGGAATTTCTTCGCCTCTCTGAAACCGGGCGGAATCCTTTTCGTCGGCGCGACTGAGGCAATCCTGAACGCCCGCAATATGGGCTATGTCAGCTATCAGCCTTTTTTCTATCAACATCCGTTGCAATAAAACGGTCAAGGAACAGACAGCTTGAATCCATATCGAGGATTTCGGGTGCTGTCCAGGAAAGGGAATCGATATGGGTAAAAGGCGGTGGTTGGTTGATGTATGCAAACCCGCAGCTTGAAAAGATGGCGCCGGACGAACTTCATGCGCTCCAACTCCAGCGTCTCAAAAAGACAGTAGCTTGGGCATACGAAAAAAGCGGTATCTATAAAAGAAAATTCGACGCCGCGGGCGTAAAGCCTGAGGATATACACACGCTGGAAGACATTGAAAAACTGCCGTTCACAACGGAACGGGAAGTAGAAGAACACTCAGCACATGAATTTCTGACCCTCCCCTTCAGTTCGATTTCGCGTGTCAGCCTTTGGGAACATCCGAGTCCGTTGATTCGTATGTATACGGCGCGGGATATTGCCTGTAATGTGGAGATGATGACGCGAGCGCTGGCAGCGGCGGATATCAGCCGTGCGTCGGTGGTTGGCATTCTCGGCGATCTTGCGGACAGCGGCCTGATGGATACGCAATACGCATTGGAAGTGCTGGGCACGACCGTAGTTCCCCTCGGAACAGAGTACGAGCGCGCAATGAAACTCCTCGATGCCACATATCTCAGTACTGTCGTCGGCTCCGCTCGCCGCGTGCTGCGTTTGATTATCCAGGCGCAGGCTGTGGGCCGGGAAATCAAGGAATTCAATCTTTCCACGATTCTCTGTTTTAACGAGAATCTGCAAAATCCATTGAAAATGCACATGCGAAATCGCATAGGGACGCAAGTTTATAATTTCTTCAACTCCTCGTCCTTTGGTACGAGCGGTATGTTCTATCAATGCAAAGAACATGTCGGCCACCACTTGCAGGAAGACTATTACTATGCTGAAATCGCAGCATTTGGGCAGGATGTCATCGTTACCGATCCGAATTGCATGGGAGAATTGATTCTGACGGCGCTGACAACGGAAGCGCTTCCATTGATTCGCTATCGAACCGGTCAAACGGTCATGCGAATGGATCAGCCTTGCTCCTGCGGTCGAACCTTCGCCCGTTTCTCGACGCCGTTCGGCGCGTTCAACTGATTGCCAATCAAAAAGTTTGTCCAATAAGCGGAACGCAATATTTGCGTTTCCGCTTTATATTTATTAATGTAGGGAGAGAAAAAGAATGAAAAGTGACGTTGTAAAGAAAGGGCCTACGCGCTGCGCACATCGATCGTTGTTTTACGCCCTTGGATTCGGACCTGAGGATTTGGAAAAACCGTTGATCGGTATTTGCAATTCCTTCAACGAAGTCATTCCGGGACATATGCATCTGCGTGAGATTACGGAAGCGGCAAAGCTCGGCGTCGCAGCGGCAGGCGGCACACCCATGGAGTTTCCCGCCATCGGCGTCTGCGACGGTATCGCTATGGGCCATACCGGCATGAAATTCTCCTTGGCGAGCCGCGAATTGATTGCCGACTCCATCGAGGCGGTAGCGACGGCCAGCGGCTTTGACGGTCTTGTACTGATTCCGAACTGCGACAAGGTAGTGCCGGGTATGCTGATGGCGGCGGCTCGCCTCAATATCCCGTCGGTCGTCGTCAGCGGCGGCGCGATGCTTGCCGGACGTTTCCACGGACAAGACGTCAGCGTCAGCCAGTGTTTTGAGGCGGCAGGCAAATTCGCTGCGGGCAAAATGGACGCAGACGAAATGGCGGATTTGGAAGCCCACGCCTGCCCGAGCTGCGGTTCCTGCGCGGGACTTTTCACAGCGAATACGATGAACTCGTTGACTGAAGCCCTCGGCATGGGACTCCCCGGCAACGGAACGATTCCCGCCGCGCATACCGGCGCACGCCGTCTTCTCGCGAAACGCGCCGGCGCTGTCGTCATGGACTTGGTGAAAAAGAACATCTGCCCGCGCGACATCATGACCCGCGAGGCCTTTGAGAACGCAATCACAACGGACATGGGCATCGGCGGCTCGTCGAACACGGTGCTGCATTTGACCGCCATCGCCCATGAGGCGGGTATCGAGATTCCCGCGCCGCTCTTCGATGAAATCAGCCGTCGTACGCCATATATCACAAAGCTCAGTCCGGGCGGAACACATCACATGCAGGATCTTGACGAAGCAGGCGGTATCACTGCCGTCATGCATGAGCTGGCGAAAAAGAATCTCCTGCATCTCGACGCGCTGACGGTCACCGGAAAACTCGGAGACCGTATCAAGGACGCAAAAATCCTTCGCCCCGACGTCATTCACAGCGTGGACGACCCCTATCGCAAAGAAGGCGGTATTGCAATCCTGCGCGGCAACCTCTGCCCCGACTATGCCGTCGTCAAGGCGTCGGCAGTCAAGGACGATATGCTCGTATATGAGGGCAAGGCGAAATGCTACGACTCCGAAACGGCAGCCATTGACGCAATTATGGGCGGCGAGATTCATGATGGCGACGTTGTGGTCATTCGCTACGAAGGGCCGAAAGGCGGCCCCGGTATGCAGGAAATGCTGAACCCGACGGCAGCCATCACCGGCGCGGGCCTCAAAGTCGGTCTGATTACCGACGGGCGCTTCAGCGGCGCGAGCCAGGGCGCATGCATCGGCCATATTTCTCCGGAAGCCATGGAGGGCGGCCCGATTGCGCTGATCGAGAACGGCGACGTCATTTCCATCGACATCCCGAACCGCAAGCTGGAACTCAAAGTCAGCGATGAAGAACTCGCAAAGCGTAAAGCGGCGTGGAAAAAGCCAGAGCCGAAGATCAAAACCGGCTACCTCGCCCGCTATGCGAAGCTGACCACCTCGGCCAGCACCGGCGCAGTCGTAAAATAAGAAGAAAAAAAGAGAGCCTTTTGGCTCTCTTTTTTTCTTCTTATCCGAGCTTTTTGACCATGCGTTTCGCAATCAAAATCGCCTGTTCGCGGGTAGCCTGCGCGTAACCCGTCTCTTCTTCGGCGTCGGTAATCGCACGCGGGGCGAATTTATTGCCGCCAACGCCGTCGATGATCCCCTTTGCCTTCATGAAATACACACTGTCCTTCGCCCAGCCGGAAATATTTTCGTCGTCGATAAACAACTCGGGCGTCTCGAACATCCCACGGAACTCTTCTTTGTAGTTGCCGTCAGTCTCCAGCGTCCAGCCGTCAATCTCGCTTTTCTTGTAAACGCGGGTCAGCATCGTCGCCGCCTGTTCGCGGTTCAAGATTACATCCGGCGAGAATGTGGTCGGACCGGTGCCGTTCGTCACGCCAATGTTGAAAGCCTTCAGGACGGCTGCGTCCGTCGTATCCGTGAACGGATTCGACGGATACGGCTCGGCCTTCATATCGGTCAACGCCTCATAACATTTGACACTGACGGCGGCAAACTCAGCGCGGGTAATAGGCTCTGTCAAATCCGCATCTTTCAAGACGTCCGGAATCAATCCGAGAGCCGCCGCTTCCTCTAACTCACCCTGCGCCCACTCAGACGCAGTAAACGAAGCGGCCATGCCTACGCCCACGACGTTCGACCAGTCAGAGACAAGTCCAAGCGGCTTACATTGCAGACGGGCGCGCACTGACACAGCATCGTCCGCTTTCAGGCCGCTCTCCGGTTCGGTGAGACGATTGCCGCTGAAAATCCACTTCGGATTGGCGATGTAAACATCCTGCCACTCGCCGCCGTTCACACGCATCTGCACTTGGATATAGTACGGATCAAGTGCATCCGCTTGGGATTCGCAGTAAAGCACACCGTCATAGACGCTCTCCGGAATTTCGAGGTAATACCGTCCGTAGTTTCTGTCGTTTTTCACGACGACAGCGAAATCGGAAAGTATAGGCGCTTCGATGGAATCCGGCGCATTCAATGCCGCTTGCGTACCGTTCTTCCCAATGGAGGTTGCCGGCGACCACGGAGAATAAATACGCTGTCTTTCGCCGTCGCGCGCCCAATATTCGAGTACCAGGCGGCAGCGAACTGCCATCGTATGGTTCTTGAAATCATAATGATAGTTGGTGCCGCCGTCTATCGTGAACGGAGTGACAATCGGTGCAAGAAAGCCGGTATTCTCGTCTTCGATATAGGTAAGCCAACTCACGTCCATTTCAGGATAGATCTTATTCGGATTATTATTCAATCCTTCCATGCAATGAAACGCAAGCGCATGGGGCGCCGAGAGCCCGGGCCAATCCTCCTCGTCCCACTCGTCGCTGTATTGCCATGAACCACCGTCGATACTGGCGTCTGTTTGCAGATAGAGCCGGTATTCCTCGACGCCGAAACGGGCGATGAATCCTTCGTTCCCGCCGTCCGAATTACTCCAGCGATTGTAGGCATTGGACAACGCCAAGACGTCTTTGGGAATATTGTACCACATCTGGATGGAGTCGCCGTTGTCAGAAACGCCGCTATAACGCAGGAACGGCGCCTGCGGTTTAGTAATTTCTCCCGAAGGGAAAAACTCCTCGACAATCTGAGGCGCCGCCATGACTTTCGCCGAAAACAGCAAAAACGTCAAAAGGAACGCCATACATAGGGCGGAAAGCTGTCTTCTCATTCCGTTTCCTCTTATTTCCCTTTAAACACCGGCGCACGCTTTTCCGAAAAGGCTTTGACGCCCTCCTTGAAATCCTCGGTACCAAGAAGCGCAGACATGGCCATCGCCTCATAAGTCAGCGTATCGTCCAGAGATGCGCCGTAATTGTTGATTTCCTTCTTCATCATCGCGAGAGCCAGAGGCGCTCCTCCTGCAATCTGTTTCGCAACGGAGAGCACGCCTTCACGAAGCGTTTCCGGCGTAAATACACTATTGACAAGACCAATTGCCATTGCTTCCTGCGCTTCCACGGGCCGAGCGGTAAACATCAGTTCTTTCGCTTTCGCCAGACCGACCGTCTTCGCAAGGAAGTAATAACCGCCGCAGTCCGGCGCGAGACCGATATTCGCAAAGCTCTGAATGAATTTCACACCCTCGGCAGCATAACAAAGATCACAGGCAATTGCGATATTGAACCCAGCACCTGCGGCGACGCCGTTCACCATCGCAATGACTGGCTTTGACATCGCATGAATCAGTCGGACTATCATGCCCGCCTGCGCAACGAAACGACGACGTTCTTCCGTCGTCTTGAGATTGTCGAGGGAAGCGAGATCGCCGCCCGCGCAAAACGCGCGCCCCTCCCCTGTCAAAACGACGACACGCACCTCCGCGTCATGTTCCGCCTCATGCAGTTTCGCAATCCAGCCGTTGATCAGATCAAGGCTCATAGAATTCAGGCTTTTCGGGCGGTTCAGCGTGAGAATGGCTACGCCGTTCTCCTTTTCGTATTTGATGACTTCCTCGGGCATGAAATATCACTCCTTTTCTAATCCGACCAAAGTACTTTAAAAGCCCAAAATATTATAACATGATGAGAATGGTTTTTCTATGACAAAAAGCTGCCGCACGTTTTAAAATTACGTGCAGCAGCCCCTTAGAGATCAGCAAAGCATGAACGTCGACGGAATTATTTCCCTCTCGCCCTCAGTTCTGCCAGCTTCGCAGAAATACGCTTGACTGCATCGATGCGAGCCTCATCATCTTTCTTGTCAAACCGTTTCAATACCAGTGCCCACGCCCCGAAAAAATCGACCTTTGCCCCCGTCTCTTTGTCTGTATAGACATACTTCCCGTTCCTTATCTCGAATTTTATACCCATCCGGTCCCACTGGGCATAATAATCACACTTAGGCAAACTGGGATCCACATACGAGAGATTGCCCCAAAAGACGCTGTTGCGCATAAGTTCTTCATAGTCAAATGATTTGCCGCGCGTCACATCTTTGAGGTTCCCCAGCTCAAGCACCCGCCCTAAGCGCTGCTTAAAATTCTCCCATACCGCCTTGTCCATTTCTTCACCCCTAAAAATCAATATTTATACTGCTTCATCATTCTATCGGGCAAGACTGCTCTGCGGCGGTACATGGGTGACAGCCGACGTCAAAAAAGACGGACCTCCATCCACGCCCCGTGGAAGAATTCCTCGCCGTACTCTTCTTGATTATATCATATTTTTTACCAAGGAACAGCCGAATATCACCGTCCCCCGCTTGATTCCGGACGATATAAAAGTCGTTCCATTGTCTTATTGCTTATCGTCTCCAAGCGTAAATCGCCATGCGCAAAACCATTCGGACGGATGCGCATCCGGCGGACAACCGAGGCACTCGGTACGGATACGACTATCAATGGCCTCCGCGAATCGCGAATATTCGACAAGGCCCGCGCTTTTGCACGGATAGTCTGCGAGTCCTTTGCGAACGCGGGCGGACTGCACACGGCAGTCATTCATTGCAAAAATCAGAGCCCCTTGTTCCCGTCGGCAGGATTGCCGATTCAGTCGACTGTACATCCGAAATCCAAGCGCGCGTTCCAAGCCATCCACCCCAGGATGCTCGCCGAGGCCAAGCAGCGCTTTGATGGCGTGCGCCTCGAAAGGAGAAAACCTCCCCCAGGTAGAATCGTTGCATCGCTTTGCGTCGTTCATGCCATACGCCTTTTCCACCGATTGAAACCATAGTCCGTCTTGTGCAAGCCAGTTTTTTGCAATAGCGTCGGTCAATCGAAGCAGCTTTTCTTTTGGCATGACTCGAAGCGCATCGGGAACGCCGTCCGTTTCCGTGAAGCCGAGCTCCTCCGCCAACCGCGGCACAGCTACTTTTCGCGTTTTTTCCCACGCCTCATCCATCACCGCCAGCGCCCGCGCAAAACCAAGCTGATGCTCGACTTCACGGAACCAAAGCGTATGATGCACCATCATCCGATGCAGGAGGTCAACGACGTACACGGCAAGTTGAGCCTCGTTCATATCCTCGGCTCTGCGTAGTTCTTGTTCGATCATTGGTCGTCCCCCCATAAGAAACCTATCAACAGGTTTCCCGTCCCTTCCCGTACAGACGAAAGCGTTTTCTACGGATATTATCTGAAACATCATTCATTCGGTAATAATGAATTTTTACACATAATTATGTTTCTACACAATCCCCAAAAATCCTCTGACGTCCTTTCAAAAAACATTTCAACACTGCACCGAAAATGGAATCTCATAGCGTATTCTCCCCTTTTCTGATATAATACAATCGTGTGAAAAAAGCGCGCGGATTGCGTTGCGAGTTTGAAGGAGGCTTTTATGTTAAAGGACGGAAAAATTTGGATAGCGCAAAACGACAACGGCGAAAATATCTTCATTCTTCCGAAAATGGCCAATCGCCACGGGCTTGTCGCCGGAGCCACCGGCACCGGTAAGACCGTCACGCTGAAAGTGATGGCAGAAACGTTCAGCGAAATGGGCGTTCCCGTTTTCATGGCCGACGTAAAGGGCGACATCGCCGGCATGCTTGCACCAGGCGTCGACAGCGAAGACATGCAGAAGCGCATCGCAAAATTCGGCCTCGCGGAAGCCGGATTCACCTATAAAGGCTGTCCCGTGACCATCTGGGATATTTTCGGCAAAAAAGGCATTCCGCTTCGCACCACCGTCTCGGAAATCGGACCGCTGCTTCTTGCGCGCATTCTGGAATTGAACGACCTGCAAAGCGCCCTTTTGAGCATCATCTTCAAGATTGCAGACGACAACAATCTGCTTCTCATCGACACGAAAGACATCAAAGCCTGCGTCAATTACATATCGGACCACCGCGCCGATTTCGAGCCGGACTACGGCAAGATGAGCACCGCCTCCCTCTCCGCTATCCAGCGCGCCATCGTAACACTGGAGCTTGCGGGCGGAGACGTGTTCTTCGGCGAGCCTGCGCTGAATATCCACGATTGGATGACGCAGGATATGGGCAAAGGCATGATCAATATTCTAGACAGCGAAAGCCTCATCAGCAACGGGAAACTTTACTCCACCTTCCTGCTTTGGATGCTGTCCGAGCTTTTCGAGACGCTGCCCGAAGTCGGCGACATGCCGAAGCCGAAAATGGTCTTCTTCTTCGACGAAGCGCAC
>CACZOL010000153.1 GCA_902782705.1 uncultured Selenomonadaceae bacterium | reverse complement strand
CGTACCCGTCGTTGGAGTGGGAGACCATCATGCTCCCGTCCTCCGACGCGCCCTTCGTCACCACGATCACCGTGCAGGCCTCGGCGCCCGCCCCCAGGAGCAGAAACATCGCCAATCCCAAAGCCGTCTTTTTCAGCAAAAGAGCCGCCCCCTTTGAATCTTACGATTTTTTGAATCTACCGTTTTGATTATAGCGCCGTTTTTTGCCGAATTATGTAGGAAATTACTTCTATTATCACAAACAGTACGGAGCGCTTTTCCCTATTTCAGCGTCAGCTTGTAGATGCACCCGTTCGACATCGGGCAATAGGTACGCTGAATGCAGCCGTGGCCGATGCAGCGGACGTCCGGCCTCTTGATGGCATCCAAGAGGGCCTCGCCGTAAGTCAGGCCCGGTTTCGGCACGATACGCTCCATCGTGCAGAAACCCGCCTTTTGGAACGCCACCGAGGTCTTGTTGCAAAGATGAAACACCACATTTTCCGTCGCGCCCTCGACCGCTTTCAAGACCTCATAAGATATTTCTCCACACAGGTCAGTGTAAAGCTTCGGAGAAATCAGGTCGGCCGCCACCGTCGGGTCGGCGTAAGAAAGTACGTCCACGCCGTGACGCTCCGCCTCCTGCGCATAACGGACGAGCTGCGCCGTGATCCACGCACTGAGTTCCCGCAGTTTTTCCTGTTGGCGGTACAGCCCCTTGTAAATCTGCTTCGACGGCACGAGTTGGCTCAACACCGTGAACGGACCCTCGATGTTCAGGATAACGGTTTCGCCCATATCCCGCAAGATTGTCGCCGCACGCAGCACCTCGCGGACACGCCCCGTAGAAAAATCCATTTCCGGCAAAGCGGGAATGTCCTCGACCCGTTCATAACGGAACCGCGCCACCGCAGGGACGCCGTACAGCGAATTCAGCGACACCTCGGCGCCGAAAGCCTCCGCCTCGATCGTCACGCAGAAAGGAAGCTTGCAAAACACGTCGCGGTTCAGTTTCTTGATCTCCAGCGCGGCCTTCACCATATCTTCGGCCTTGCTGAACACCGCCGCATAACGCGCGCCCGCGTTCGAGCAAAGTTCCTCGGTAATCGGCCGCTCCGGCTCGCCGAGGCACTCATAGGAAAGTTCCTTTTCCAGTTCCTCGTTCCATGTCCCAATGACATCCATGCGACCGCCTCTCTTTCGTTATGATTTCAAATGGGAGAATTCATGTCTCGCGTGCGGTATCGCAATCGCGTCCATGAATTTCTCTTGGAAGTCGGGCTCGATCGCCGTCTCCACGAACTCGACCTGTCGCGCCACACTTGCGGCTTCGCGCCGCTTCCCGACATTCAGGAGCGCGATGCGTGCGCCGTCCCCGGCAGCGTTGCCCACGGCGTGAACACACGTCAAATCGCAATCGGGAAACATGCCGATGGCCATCGCGCTTTCCTTATCGATGTAGCTGCCGAACGCACCAGCGAGAATGACTTCGTCTACATGATCGACGCCGAGTTTTTCCATCAGGTATTCTGCGCCGACGTAGAGCGCCGCCTTCGCAAGCTGCACGGCCCGAATATCGGCCTGAGTGATCACGATGTCCTTGCCGACAGCGGTTTCCTTCGCCCACGCCAACACATATTCGAGCTTGCCGCTTTCTCCCCGGCGCACACG
Source organism: uncultured Selenomonadaceae bacterium (assembly GCA_902782705.1). Taxonomy (GTDB): domain Bacteria; phylum Bacillota; class Negativicutes; order Selenomonadales; family Selenomonadaceae; genus RUG12372. Next base: position 640 of record CACZOL010000153.1, on the reverse strand, counting down.
CGGCGTTTCAAGCTTCGCGTTGATACGGCCCGCTTTCGAGATGACGCCCGCTTTGTACATCGCGGCAATCGCGTCGATGACGCCGGAGCCGCAAATCCCTTGCGCGCCGATTTTCTGCACCGTCGGGTGCCGGTCGCAGGGAACGGGGTACCACTCATCCAGCCCGATGACTTTATAACGGGGCTCGTGGCTGATCGGATCGATCTTCACGCGCTCGATGGCACCCGGCGCGGCCCGCATCCCAAAAGCGATCTGCGCCCCCTCGAGGGCCGGTCCCGTCGCGCAGGAGGTCGAAAGCAGGCGGTTCTTGTTGCCGAGGTCGATCTCGCCGTTGGTGCCGATGTCGATAATCAGCTTGATCTTGTCGCCGTTGTACGGTTCCTCCGCCAGCAGCACCGCCATATTGTCCGCGCCGACGAAGCCTGCCTCCACGGGCAGCGAATGAATGTTGCCCGACGGGTTGATTTTTATGCCGAGATCCCGCGCCTTGACGTCGAGCGGCGCCGAGACCGCAGGAGCGAAAGGCGCCCGCCCGACATAGCGCGGATCGAGCCCCAGCGCGAGATGGTGCATCGCCGTATTGTAGACGAGCACCATCTCGTCCACATCCGAAGCCGAGAAGCCCGCCTTTTCCGTCATG
>CACZOL010000152.1 GCA_902782705.1 uncultured Selenomonadaceae bacterium | reverse complement strand
TGCCTTGTCGAAACGCATAAAGAGGAAATTTTGCCATTGGCAAAATTTGAACAATGGCGTTATGACACGGCGTATTCACGCCTTGTCGAAACGCATAAAGAGGTAATTTTGCCATTGGCAAAATTTGAACAATAGCGTTATAATACTTTTACTTTATGGAAAAGGGGAAGGAACGATGAGTAAAAAAATTTTATGGGCGGCGCTCTTGCTCTGCTTTGCGCTTTTTGTGCCGCTGTCGGCGCAGGCGGCGGAGGAACCGCCGATCTTGTCCGTCAGCGGCAGCGGCATGGTACAGGGGGCGCCCGATCAGGCGGCGATTACTTTAGGCGTGGTTACGCGCGCGGAAACGGCGGCCGAAGCGCAGCAGGAAAACGCGGCGAAAGCGGCGGCGATTCGCGGAGCGCTTTCCGCCCTCGGGATCGAGGACAAGGACGTCAAAACGGAGGATTACAACTTCCGCCCCGAATACGGCCGTGATGGCAGCGAGCGCGTCGTCGTCGGCTATACCGCGTCCAATACGATTCGCGTCAGGGTGCGTGACGTGGCGAAGGTCGGTGACGTGGTTGACGCGGTGCTTGCCAGCGGCGCGAATACGATCCACTCGCTGGACTTTTCCATTCGCGATACCGACGGATTGCGCCGGCGCGCTCTGGAAAGCGCAGTGAAGGACGCGCGGGAGAAAGCGGACGCCATCGCCCACGCCCTTGGCAAGTCCATCGTCGGCGTGCATCATGTGACGGAAAACACGGGCATGTTCCAGCCGCGCCATACGAACGGTATGATGATGAAGAGCATGGACGCGGCGGCGGAGTCCACGCCTATCGACGCGGGGACGATGTCGCTGACGGCGGACGTGCATATTGACTTCATTCTCTCGCGTTGACGCCATGCAGATGAAAAAATCCCGTATTCCCGCTATCGAGTATATGCGCGGCGTTTCCATGCTGGGCGTCGTCGGCATTCACGTCGGCTCCCAGTATCTCGCGAATCCGTCGCCGAATCTCGCCCTCGTCGCATTGTTTGAGATTGCGACGCGCTTTGCCGTACCGATTTTTTTCTTCATTTCGGCTTTCGGCCTCTTTTACCATATCGACATGGACGCGCCCTTTGACTACGCAAAGTTCCTGCGCCGCCGTGCGCAGACGGTGCTCGTGCCGTATCTTGTCTGGTCGGTTTTCTACATGCTGCATTACACGGTGCTGTACCGCGACACGATGCTCCTGCATGTATCCGTTTTCGCGCGATACATTTTCTATGGCTTCGGCAGCTATCAGCTTTATTTCATGGTAATCCTGCTCTGGTTTTATCTGTTGATGCCGCTGTGGATATGGCTTGTACGGCGCATGACGCCCGCGCGTCTCGCCTTGCTTCTCGCGTTCCAGATTGCGTTTGATTATTGGTCGAGCTTTCTTTTCAATGCTTACGCGATAGAGAATTCCTGTCTGCAGGAGATGGCTGTCAACAGGCTCAATTACTGGGTGCTGCACTATGTGTTCATCTTCGTGCTCGGCGGCTGGCTCGCCGTTCGATTTGACGCGTTCCGCGCATTCATGGAGCGGAGGCGTGGGGCGTTGACGGCGTTTTTCGCCGCGTCTTTCGCCTCGATGATCGGATACTACTACTATCTGATCATCATGCGGGGCTACGACGCGATCGGTGCGATCAATACCGCTCATCAGCTTTGCCCGTTGGGCGTCATCTATACGTTGGCGGCGTCGGTCTTCCTCTTCGCGATTTTCACGCCGGACGCGCCTGCTGCATGGCGTCCCGTACTTTCGCTGTTGGGCCGTCATTCGTATTTCGTTTATCTGGCGCATCCCTTGGCGATCACCTATCTTGGATTCGTGCTGGAGCGCACGGGGCGTGTCATGACGGCGCCGATGGCCTTGGCGTTTTATGTCGCCGTCGTGCTCTTGACGCTTGCTGCGGCAATCGCTGTGCGAAAGCTCGGGGAAAAAGTACCGTCGGTCAACGGATTGACGATTGGAATATGGAAATAACGCGACGCAAAAAATACCCTCGTCCGATTTCGGGCGAGGGTATTTTTGTATTCATATCAGTATGGTTGGGGCGTCATCGGGGTGACCACGCCGAAGGTGTAGCCCTTGGCCCGAAGCAGGCGGATAATTTC
>CACZOL010000151.1 GCA_902782705.1 uncultured Selenomonadaceae bacterium | reverse complement strand
CTGCACGCTCAGGCCCTGGGCCGTACTGTGCAGGATTGCCACCCGACGCTTCTCCTTCGGCAGGCGATCCACGATGGCCTTGATCTTTTCGTCCATGCCCTTGATCAGCGCTTCGCCTTTTTCCTTCTCGCCCGTAACCTGCGAGAAGATACGGACTTCGTTCTTGACTTCTTCGTAGTTCTTCATATCGACGACGATACTCGGAATCTTATTGATTTCCAAGGATTCCAAGAGTTTCTCGTTCATGCCCTTATTGGCGATCACGAGATCGGGCGCGCAGGCCAAGAGCTTTTCAAGATCGACGTTGTAAACGCGGCCGATGCTCGTCTTATCTTTCGCCCAGTCCGGCAGCGTCTTCGAGTCGGGGCGCCCGACCACGTCGCCGCCCACCGCGTGCAAAGGCTCTAAGAACGACGCCGACGTCACCACGATGCGCTCCGGTTTCTTCGTCAATGTCACCTCTCGGCCAAGATCGTCCTTGATGGTCGCGAAGGCCGCCCCCTCCGTCTTCTTCTCCGTGGACGCGCCGCCGCCGCAGCCGACCGACGCCGCCAAAACGAAAACACAGAAAATCGCCGCAAAAATCCGCTCTATTTTCTTCATATCGCTCTCCCAAAACGTGTAAATAAAAGTGAATCTTTCATTAAAATAATGATAATGCGCGTAAGAAACAGTGTCAAGAAAAATGAATAGAAAGTATATCAGGTTACAAAAAAACGTTCGCAAGCGCAATGCCTGCGAACGTTTTTTCTGCAATCCTCAAAGTCTCATGAATTCCACTTCGCTTTGAATCTCTTTCGGCACTTCCTCATCCGGCTTCATCTTTTGCACTTTTTTCACAAACAAATCGATGCCGTGCACCTTCGCCCCCTGCGTCACGCCCCAGCGCTCCAAAAGCGGCTGGAACTGCGGATTGTTGGCGAGCGACTTGCGGAATTTCTTTGACAACGTGCAGTACCGGAACACGATATCCCGCGCGATCTTGTTGAGCCGCGGCAATCCGAACGCCTCGTTTTGGATATACATCACGTAATCCGCCACAAAGACCCCTTTGTAATCGTTGCGCGCCTTTTGCAGCATCGTCTTGATGCGGTCCTTCATATCGGCCGACAGATTCCCGTTCTTCTTGTAGAACTGCAGATAGTTTGTATATTCCGACGTAAGCGACGGCTCCGTGATATCCGAATACCGCACGCCCTGGATCCGCCGGCACATCTCCCAGCGGAACTCGGCGCACATGCGCACGAGCGTCGTCTCCAAATCCTCCGAATGGAAGATCGAGATGACCATATGCGCGGGCGTCGTCTTTTTCACGCCCTCGATCTCCTGCCACATCAGGCCGCGGCTGCCGAAATTCGGCGTCAAGATCAAATATGGCTTGGCTTCCACATTATAGACGAAGCGCAAAATCTTCAAATCGGGGTAGGAAATCAGCGCCGGACGGTAGAAACAACTGAAATCAATATCCGTCACCTTGTTGAAAATCTCCCGCACCCGCGCCGGCGTAGCAAGGCACTTGTCCAGCGGTCGGACCACGTCCTGCGCCGTGAAGATCGGGACGAACGAAGCGAACTGCCCGTTCGTGATCTTGTTCGCGCTCGTGAACATATTGCGGATCTCGAAGCTGACCATCTCGTGCGGGTCGTCCCGCATCTCGTCTGCTTTTTCCTGCTTGATGGAGCCGGTCCGCACCTCTTCGCGCAGGTATTCATACCAGTCGTTGTCGAACTCGTTCTTGGACGGAGGCGCCTGCCCGTCGAAAATCTTTACGAGCCAGTCGTACATCGGGAGGATCTGCCCGTCGGGGTCCTCCTCCCAGCCCACGGCGATACGGTACAGCGCCGCCGTGTTCGCCTCGCCCGCGAGTTCCTCGTCCACGAAACCGAACAGGAAGAACATGCGCACCTCGGCGGGGATATGTTTCTTCTCCATGCTCTTGAAAAACGCCGCTTCGTAAATCTCGTAGAACTCCTTGGCGATACTCATGCGCAAGTGCCGCATCTCGTCCGATTTCGCGCGGCGATCCGACGTGTCCGTATATTTTTTGACGTCCTTGCGGAACGCGTCCGCGACTTCGCTCGAAACGCCGGAAAACGCCAAGATGACGTCCATCGCGCCCTTGATGGTCGGCGTATCGTCCGATCCGCCGCGTGTCTGCGTATCGACGCGGGATCGGGCGTCATAGAACGTCTTGGTGAAGTCCTCCGTCCACTCTTTCGTATCGGAGATCACCTTCACAGCCTCTTCCAGCGCCTTGCGGACCTTGCGCCCCGTTTCCGACGCGCGCATAACTGTCTCCACGCAGAATCCCACGTTCAGCGCAAAATAATCTTTTTTGAGCGCCGCCTTATTCTCGCAAAACGCCCGCACCGTATCCGCTTCCCAGCCGGAATCCAGTCCTGACGGCTCCGGCATGGACAAAGCCTCCACCATCGCGTATCGGACCGGATCGGTCTGAAGCTTCGCGCACAAGAATTTATAATCGTTATAGTTATACTTGATCTCCTTGCAGAGTGACGACGCCGCTTCTTCCATGGAAGTCAGCGTTTCCAGCAGCGCCAGCGTAAACTCCATGCTCGCCGACGCCATCGCGGGCGCGATCGCGGGGGTGCTCGTCACCGCTTCCGCCACATCCTCCTCGGCGGCATAGTCGAAGGACACCAGCGTGGAGTCCTCCTTCACTACATAATCAAAAGCGTACGTATCGCCGGGAAGGTATATCGCCCCTGCCACAGAGCCGCTCCCGAGAGGCACTTCGACGTCGTTTCCGTCCGTCATGGAAAGTGCGCCCGAAAGCACGATTTCCAACTTTCGGACCTCTTCTCCTTTTTTGTGGAGTACCTGCCCCTTCCCTATCTTTAGTTTCTCCATCAAACTTAACCTCCCGTATGCGTCCGATTCCTCGCACCGGCTTTGCGTCGTGCGTATCAGTTTTATTTTACTCCAAGATTGCTATTATTGGCAAGAAAATTCATATAACAAAGACGCTTTCATGTAGTATAATGGTAATATAAAATTTATGCCCGGGAACCACTGAACAAGTCAATTCGTGACCCTGTCGAGGATTTTTTTCGTCAGGCAAGGAAAAGTGCTCGAAGTCGTAGCCAGAGCGCTACGTCGAGAGTACTTTGACATAGCATGACGGAAAAAAGCCCGGCAGGGGTGCGGCTGGACTTATTCAGTGATTCCCCAGGAGGTGTTGGCTTGACGACGATGTATCCCGCCGTTTCCCGTCGAGCGTTTCTTTCTATGAGCCTGCAATCGGCGGCGGCAGGCGTTTTGTCGGCTCTGTTATCGCCGCTTCGCCGTGCGTTCGCCGGAACGGCGGCGCAGCCGCGTTTTTTCCGTCGGGTCGTCGCACAGGATAACCGTTCCTCCGCCACCATCGAATGGCAGAGCGAAGCGGCCCTTCCCGATCCGCGATTTTTTTGGCATGCATCGGACGGCAAGCAGGAAAAACGCGCCGACGTGGACCTGCAATATTTCACGATAGACGGCCGCCCCGTGTTCGTCTATCGGACAGCGCTCTCAGGACTGCCCCAAGGGAAACGGATCGAGTGCCGCGTAGATGCGGCGGGACGGACTGTCGGCACGTTCTCGTTCCATACGGACGACGGCAAATCGTGCAAGGCGCTGATTTTTCCCGACTCCCAATGTGAAGGGAATTATGACACATGGGGGCGGGTCTGCGGCGAAGCGTCGGCCCGCTGTCCGGACGCCGCGCTTTGGATCAATATGGGCGATCTCGTGGACAACGGCGCCAGCGCGTATCACTGGGAAGAGTGGCAGGCCGCGACGGACGCCGCCCTCGGTGCGCGTGCCTTTGCGCCGGTCATGGGCAACCACGAATGTTATTCCCTCGATTGGGAATGCACATTGCCCCAAGCGTTTCTCGCGCTGTTCGCGCCGCCGGAAAACGGCAGTCCGGAATACGGGCGTTATTATTATTCCTTTGACTACGGGCCCGTACATTTTACCGTGCTGAACACGCAGCGCAAAGAGCTGGATGCACTGGCGCCGGGGCTGTTCAGCGAACAGGCGGCATGGCTTGTCCGCGACCTTGCGGCGACGAAAAAACCTTGGCGCGTGGCGCTCCTGCACCGCGACTTGATAGACTACGACGCGGAACCCATCGAGCGCGACCCGTTCGTCGAAACGCTCGTCCCCGTCCTGGAGGCGGGCGGCGTCGACGCAGTGCTCTCCGCCCATGTCCACGCGTATCGCCGCCGCAGTCTCCGCGCCGGACAAAAAGCGAAAAACGGCCTGCCGTACATTTTGACGGGCAACGCCGGCAACTGCTTCTATGACGTGGAGCAAAACGAGATCGACGAGATCGCGTTTCCCGATAACTTCCTCAACTACCTGACGATGGAAGCGAACGAAACAAAGCTGGCCTTCCGCTGTTTCCTGCCCAATGGGATCCTGAAGGATTTCGTGACGCTGCGGAAGCATTAGCCTTCCCCTGCGGCGGGTGAGCTTCTCTTAACGTTGTATTATATGAATAAGCGTTACGCCGTGAAACCTCATCCGTCGCGCTTCGCGCGCCACCTTCCCCAAAGGGGAAGGCTTTACTAGATTATGAAACGGAGCAAGACCATGCAAAACAACATTTCCCGCCGAAAATTCCTCGCGATGATGGGAGGCGCGGCCCTCTCCCTCGCCTCCGGCTGCACGTTCCGGAAAGCCCCCGCGCCTGTCCGAAAGGCGGCCCGCGTACTGACGGGCGATACGTCTCTCGACGCGCGCTTCCTGCGGCAAATCATCGCCGCAGATAACCGCACTGCGCGGACCGTCATGTGGCAGTCCGACGAGCCGCAGGAGATCGCCGAGGTCGTCTGGCGCGCCTCGGGCAAAAAAGAAACGGCGCAGGACGCGGAGATTTTTTCCGCGCCCGCAAAAAGCAGCCGCTATACCGACGACGGGCAAAACGTCTGGCTGCATGCCGCCCGCCTTGAAAATCTTGCGCCCGGCGCGTCTTATGAATACCGCGTGATTTGCGGCGACGAGGGCACGGACTGGACGCCGCTCCGCACGGACGATGGCGGCGCATTCAAGGCGCTGATTTTCCCCGACTCCCAGTCCAGCGACTACACGGACTGGAAGCGTCTCGCGCAGGACGCCTACACGCGCAATCCCGACGCCGCGTTTTTCACGAACCTCGGCGACCTCGTGGACAACGGTGAAGAGCATAGCCAGTGGGATGCTTGGTTTGACGCGGTAGAGGATATGGCGGAGCGGATCCCGTTCGCGCCGGTCATGGGCAACCACGAAACCTACGACAAGAAATGGGAAGTGCGCCTGCCGCTCGCGTATCTCGCCGAGTTCGAGCCGCCGGAAAACGGCAGCCGCGATTTTTCCCGTTACTACTACTCCTTCGACTTCGGCGACGTACATTTCATCGTGCTGAACACACAATGGGACGAGACGGAAGAATTCCGTCCGGGGCTCTTGGACGAACAGCTCGCGTGGCTGCCGAAAGACGCCGACGCTTCCAGGAAGAAATGGAAAGTCGCGATGCTGCACAAAGACATGCTGCAGTACAGAATCGGCAACCGACCGGAACGGAAAGAGGGCTTCAGCAAATTCGGCGAAGCGTTCATGCCTCTTTTCGACGATCTCGGCATCGACGCGGTACTGTCCGCCCACCTCCACACCTACCGCAATCGCGGCCATATCAAGGATTTTCGCCGTGACGCGGACGGCCCGCTTTATATCCTGACCGGCGTGGCCGGAAACGTCCGCTATCCGGGGCTATGGATCGACCACGCCCTCGACGAGAAAGTGGCGCCGCAGCCGGAAACGGACAACTATCTGACGCTGGAAGCCTCCCGCGACGCGCTGCGCTTCCGATGCTTCCTGCCCGACGGCACGGAAATCGACAACGCGACGGTGAAATAACTAAAATTTTTTGAAGTATGATAATCATACTTTAAAAAATTTTTGCGAATAAAGAAACGCTCGGAACATTACGCTCCGAGCGTTTTCTTATGGCTTCATGGGTATAGTATATGGCTGAAATATGGGAGTTTTACAGGAGGGAGCAGCGTTTACGCGCCATGCAGTCATTCACGAAGAATTGTAGTGTATTTCTCGCGATTGCTTTCTGCAATACCGCGTTTCTCCACACCATCGCTCAAATTGCACATAGTTTCCGCCTCGCTTGCCATTTCATAAGTCATCGGAATCCCTTATAAATTCGCTCGGCGTCATCATGGCTGGATGATTTATGTTAGAATCAAGGAAATCTTTGTCGCCTGTGAGCAGAATATCTGCGCCCGCTTTGACTGCTGCCCTTAAAATCGGCCTATCTGCTACATCACGAATCTTTTGTTCCAAAGCAAGTTCCTGCTCCGGAACAGGAACTAATTCCATAGTTGTCAGCGCCATAGACAAAAAGTTTTCGAGAGCCAATCGCTTACTCGGAAACTTTTGACGAAAAATCCGTTGCAGTTCGTTCAAGTTCTGTTCGCAAACCATACCATGATTCGGATAGGAAGTTGCTTTTTTGTAAGCCTTGGCGGGAGTGCCGTTTGGATTCAGCGCGGCGGATATAAGCACATTCGTGTCTATCAAAACATTCATGCTTGCTCTGCGCCCCGCATCTCTTTAACAAGCGCCATCACATCATCGTCCGAACTCAACCCCGTGCGCTCCGCTTCACCAGCCATTTCATCCTGCAAAGTCTGCATCGCATAAACTGCCGAATTGACAAGGCGCACAGTATGATTCTCCTCGACGAGAAAAGATACATGATCGCCGCTCGTTACGCCAAGAGCTGCACGAACGCTTTGCGGGATTATAATTTGCCCGCTGTCCATAATCTCTGCATTGCCGGCAAATGCTTCCGATAACATCATGCTCGCCTCCATTCTTTCTTTATG
>CACZOL010000150.1 GCA_902782705.1 uncultured Selenomonadaceae bacterium | reverse complement strand
GTTCTCTGAGAATTTCGTGCTGCCGCTGTCTCACGACGAAGTCGTCCACGGCAAATGCTCGCTGATCGAGAAGATGCCCGGCGACTACTGGCAGAAATTCGCAGGGCTTCGGGCGTTCTTCGGCTACTGGATGGCGCACCCCGGAAAGAAACTGCTCTTCATGGGCGGCGAATTCGGGCACTTCATCGAATGGAACTTCGACGACAGCCTCGATTGGCACCTCGTCGAAGGCTACCCGAAACATCAGGAAATGCAGCGGTATTCCCGGGCGCTGAATCGGTTCTACAACGACCAGCCCGCATTCTGGCAAGTCGATTTCGACTGGCGGGGCTTCGAGTGGATGGACTGCAGCGACGTGGACCACAGTATTCTCGTCTTCGTGCGCCGTGCAAAGAACGGCAGGGACTTCATCGTCGTCGTTTCAAGCTTCACGCCGGAGGTCCATTACGGTTACCGCATCGGCGTACCGGAAGCGGGAACGTATCTCGAAGTATTCAACAGCGACGACACGCAGTACGGCGGCTCGGGCGTCTCGACCGGCGGACCGCACCAGACGGAAGAGATCCCATGGCACAACCGCCCGCAATCCATAACATTGACGATTCCGCCGCTGGCGACGGTGTATTTGAAGATGAAAACGTAAATATAAACGCCTTCCCCTTGAGGGGAAGGTGGCAGCCCGCAGGGCTGACGGATGAGGTGTTGTACGTAGCGGTTAATGTAATGTTACGTTGAAAAACCTCACCCACCGCCAACGCGGTCCCGAAATAATCCACTGAACTGTCTCTCCCCGAAGGGGAGGGCTCCCAAGCAAATTAACAAGGGCATGGAAGCGAGCATGCGCTCCTCGACCCTTTAAGGAGGTTTTGCAATATGCTAAAGGTTCTTTATGTTGCGTCGGAGGCCGTTCCGTTCGTCAAGACGGGCGGACTTGCGGACGTGGCCGGCTCGCTGCCGAAAGCGCTGAAAAAGCAGGGCGTCGACGTTCGCGTCGTCTTACCAAAGTACGGAAAAATCGGCCGCGAGTATCTGGACAAGATGGAGCACGTCTACGATGGTGAGCTGTCCATCTCATGGCGTACGAAATTCCTCGGCATCGACAAGCTGGAACTGGACGGCGTCACGTTCTATTTCATCGACAATCAGGACTATTTCTATCGCGACGGCTTTTACGGCTACGGCGACGACGCGGAACGGTTCGCATTTTTCAGCCGCGCGGTACTGGAACTCCTGCCGCAAGTGGATTTCTGGCCCGACGTCATCCACACGAACGACTGGCACGCCGCTCTCGTAAACGTGTACCTGCGTCTCGACCATATCGGCGACGAGCGCTATGAGCGCATCCGCACCGTATTCACCATTCACAATCTCAAATACCAGGGCGTCTTCCCGAAAGACGTCATGGAGGACGTGCTTGGGATTGACTGGCAGTATTTCACCAACGGCGACCTCGAATATTACGACGCGGTAAACTTCATGAAGGGCGCGATCATCTATGCGGACAACATCACGACCGTCAGCCGCGCCTACGCGGACGAAATTCAGTACGCGTATTTCGGAGAAGGGCTCGACGGGCTTCTCCGGAAGCGTGCGGCAGATCTCCACGGTATCGTGAACGGCCTCGACGTCGACCTATACAATCCGGCAACAGATAAATATCTGACGGATCCTTTCCAAAACTACAGCGTACAGGACGCGGTGGAAAAGAAGATCGACAACAAAGCCGCCCTGCAGCGTATACTCGATTTGCCGGTGGAACGGCAAACGCCGCTGGTCGCTATGGTAACGCGTCTTGTGGAGCCGAAAGGGCTCGACCTCGTCGTGCGTATCCTCGACGAACTCCTCGAACATGAGGATATGCAGTTCGTCCTGCTCGGCGTCGGCGACCGCGTCTATGAAGACTGGTTCCGCGAGCTGGCATGGCGCCATCCGACGAAAGTCTCGACGAACATCTACTTCTCGGACGAAATGGCGCAGCGCATATACGCGGCGGCCTCGCTCTTCCTGATGCCGTCGGCTTACGAGCCTTGCGGCATCGGCCAGCTTATCGCGATGCGCTACGGCACGATTCCGGTGGCACGGGCAACGGGCGGTCTCGTGGATACGGTCATCCCCTACAACAAGTCGACGCGTCAGGGCAACGGGTTCCTGTTCCCGAACTACAACGCCCACGAGCTGATGTTCACCATCAAAAAGGCGCTGGGCCTGTTCCGTGATTTCAACAGCTGGAAACTGTTGATGACAAACGCGATGACCTCGGATTACAGCTGGGCGCGTTCTGCGGAAGAATACAAGGCTCTCTACGAAAGACTCATCGGATAACCTCCAAAGACAATCCTTTCCTGCCTCCCCTGAAAGGGGAAGTGCCCCGTAGGGGCGGTGGGGTCTACAAAGGAAGTGAACAAAGTGGCTGCGGAACTCAAAATCGTGCATAATTCGCAAGACGCGGCTTTCCGCTTCCCCGTCGGGGCAGTGGAGGCCGGCGGCCGCGTTCGCATCGCGCTCTCCGTCGAGGGCGTGGAGAATGCGGAGACCGTCGTAGCGGAAGTGCGCGTATGGCGCGACGGATTCGGCGAAACGCTTGTGCCGCTGAAGCCCCTTGCAACCAAGACTGCGGAAGAAGAAAAGGCAACGGGTGAGCCGTTGCCTTTTTCCGCTCCCAAATGGTTTGTCGCGACAATCGATCTGCCTGAAGAAGGCGGGCTTTTATGGTACTATTTCATACTCCTGATCGACCATCACGTTCATTTTTACGGCAATACGGGGACCCTCGGCGGCGAAGGCGGACTTTCGGACGCGCCGCCCGCCTCGTTCCAGATCACGGTCTATGACAAAGGCGCAGCGACGCCCGCGTGGTTCCGCCGCTCGATCATGTACCAGATTTTCCCGGACCGGTTTTATCGCGAGCACATCATCGAGGCGGAAAAGCGCGGCGCGGTGATTCACGCGTCATGGAAAGACGCGCCCTGCTATTACAAAGATCCGGACACGAAAGAGATCATCGCTTACGACTTCTACGGCGGCAATATCGCCGGCGTCCGCGCAAAACTCCCCTACCTGAAGGAGCTCGGCATCTCCGTCATCTACTTCAACCCCGTATTCGAGGCGGAAAGCAATCACCGGTACGACACCGGCGACTACAAAAAAATAGACCCGCTCCTCGGAACGAATGAGGAATTCGCGGAGTTCTGCCGCGAAGCGAAAGCGCAGGGAATCCGCGTCATCCTCGACGGCGTTTTCAGCCACACAGGAGCAAACAGCCGCTACTTCAACAAGAAGGGCGCCTACGATTCCGTCGGCGCATGGCAGTCGCCGAATTCTCCGTATGCGAAATGGTACGATTTCATCGAATACCCGAACAAATATCATAGCTGGTGGGGATTCGAAACGCTGCCGAACGTCGTGGAGACCGAACCGAGCTATATGGACTTCATCATCTCGTCACGGGACAGCGTGCTGCACCATTGGGCCGAAGTCGGCGTCTCCGGCTGGCGTCTCGACGTCATCGACGAGCTGCCGCCGAAATTCTCGCAGGCGTTTTACCGCGAGCTGAAAAAAACGG
>CACZOL010000149.1 GCA_902782705.1 uncultured Selenomonadaceae bacterium | reverse complement strand
TGGTGACCTTTCGCTTGGCAACGCCATTGTGCAGGGGGACAACCTCGACGCGTTGAAGTCGCTTTTGCCGTACTATGCGGGGCGCGTCCGTTGCGTCTATATCGACCCGCCCTACAATACCCATTCCGCTTTTGAGCATTATGACGACAGCGTGGAGCATTCGACTTGGCTTTCCTTGATGTACCCACGATTGGAGCTTTTGCGGGAGTTTTTGGCCGAGGACGGGAGTATTTGGATTTCCATTGATGATCGGGAGTACGCTTCGCTGAAACTCATTTGCGACGAAATTTTTGGATTGGATTGTTTCGTGTCGAATATTTCATGGCAACGGAATTATTCGGCGCGGCATGATTCCAAAGGCATTGTCAACGAGGTCGAGCATATTCTTGTGTATAGCCGTAAGCCGGACTGGCAGCCGAACAAGTTGCCCCGCACGGCGGAAATGAACAAACGATACAAAAATCCTGATAATGATACGCGGATATGGAGAACAGACAACGCTTATGCGCCGGGAGCATTAACACATCAAGGAATGGTGTATGCGATTCAGCATCCGTTCACGGGCGAAATGCTTTATCCCTCAAACGGGAGATGCTGGACTTTTGCACAAGTTGATATGTTTGAAATTATGTGCAACTGGTGTGAATACGAATTGAAGGATATACACGATGAGGCGAAACGGGCGGAAATTTGCGGCGTTACACCGGAAGAAGTTCGTCCCGGCGTGATGGGAATTGTGCTGTCTCGCTCGTTGGAGGAATCAAGAAAACAAGCGCAAGCCGTTTACAAGCGCGGGCAATGGCCAAGGCTTTTCTTCACGAAGGGCGGCAAAGGCGGCATTGCGCGAAAAACGTATCTTGATAGCGTCGGTGATGTTCCTCCCACAAATTTCTGGCCTTATGCCGAAGTCGGTCATACCGACGAGGCGAAAAAGGAGATTTTGAAACTATTTGAAGGGCAGTCGCCCTTCGCCACGCCGAAGCCTGAGCGGCTTTTACGCCGAGTGATTGCCCTTGCCACGAACCCCGGTGATCTCGTGCTGGATTCGTTCCTCGGCTCCGGTACGACGGCGGCTGTTGCGCAGAAGATGGGGCGGCAGTATATCGGCGTTGAGATCGGCGACCACGCCATTACCCATGTCGTCCCGCGCATGAAAAAAGTCATCGACGGCGAGACGGGCGGCATATCGAAGGAGGAAAACTGGACGGGCGGCGGCGGGTTCGTTTTCTACCGCCTCGGCGAGGCGCTTTTCGACGAGGACGGCAGCCTGCAAAAGGGCGCGCCATTCTCCGCGCTGGCTGCGCATATCTGGCATGCGGAGACGGACACGGCGTTTTTAGGAGACGAGGAAACAACGGCGACGAGTATTGTCAGCGAAGCGCGTCCAATATACGGTCACGTCGGCGAAAATTCACTCTTAGGCGTGCATAAGGGCGTCGCCTATTACCTCTTGTATAACGGCGTGCTCGGCGACAAGCGTCCGCAGGGAGGCAACGTACTTACCCGAAAGGTGCTGCGGTTGCTCCCGCCATACGACGGGCCGAAAATCATCTTCGGCGAAAGCTGCCGCATACAGGACGAGGGATTGAAAGAACTGAAAATCACGTTTCGGCAGACGCCCTCAGCGGTGAAGAGGTAAAACATACAAAAGCAAGTTACCGGCAAGTTAAATTTAAGCCCACCACGGAACATATTTCATATGCCTTGGGGCTGTGTGCGGATCAAGCGGCTTGATAAGTCCGCGCGCAATCGTTTCTTTGATGAGCCGTGAAATACTCCCGTAGATGTAATAGGAGAATCATTATGGAGCTTAAAAATTACCAAAAGCAGACGCTTGCAAGACTCTCTTCGTTTTTGACGGAGGCGAAGGTCATTGGGAGCGGGGCGGCGTTTGAGGCCCAGCAGGAGGCGGCGGGCTACGCAACGAAGTACGCGTCGCTGCCCGGTTTGGAGAATGTGCCCTATGTCTGCCTGCGGCTGCCTACGGGCGGCGGGAAGACTTTGCTTGGCTCGTATATCGTGAAACTGGCGGCGGAGAATTATCTGGAGCGGGAATATCCATTTGTGCTTTGGCTTGTGCCGACGGACACAATCCGGCAGCAGACCTTGAAAACGCTGAACGATGTGCGCCACCCGAATCGTGAGGCGTTGGCGGCGGCCTTCGGGAATAATGTGCGCGTCTATGATATTACGGAGTTTACGCGGCTTCGTCCGCAGGACGTGACAGGCGCGGTCAATATTTTCGTGGCAACGTTTGCGGCGCTTCGCGTGGAGGACAAGAAAAATCGCAAGGTCTATGATTATCACGAATTGATTGTTCCATGCTTCCGCGATATTCCGAAGCAGCCGTATTTCGACGAAACGCAGTACGGCTATCAAACGTTCCGCAATCTGCTTGCGTATGTCCGTCCGCTCGTCATTATCGACGAGGCGCACAACCATAAAAGCGATCTCAGCATGGAAGTCTTGGAGCGCGTGCGCCCA
>CACZOL010000148.1 GCA_902782705.1 uncultured Selenomonadaceae bacterium | reverse complement strand
TCCTGCACCGCAAGAACGATGCAAGCCGGTTTTTCCGCGATAGCCGCTTTCAACTGCTCCACCTGGTCCTGAGGCGACGTGCAAGACTCCAATTTGCATTCATAGCCTGCTTCCTGGACATACTTTTGGCACAGCGGCCCAACAATCTTCCACGGGCCGCCCGCAGCCGGATCGGGAAAAAGAAGGCTGATTTTTTTGGACGCGTCCTGTTCCTGTCCGCAACCCGCCGTCAAGAGCAGAGTAAACAACAAGACGAAGACGAGCGCCGCCGCTTTTAAAATTCGCTTCATAATCAGAAGTCTCCTTTCCTAATCTTATCCCGTCAAAGCTTGAACTGCGTCGTCGAATCCTTGAGCTTCTGAGCCAGATCCGCAAGGTTGCGGCTGGCGTTCGCAATCTCGTCCATGGAAGCGGAAAGCTCTTCGGTGGCGGCGGAAACGGAGCCGGTTTCGTCGGAGATCTCGCCGCTGGCCTTGTTCAAGCTGTCCATCGTATTGACTAAAGTGTTGGCCTTCTCCGAGGACGCACGGGCGGCGTCCAGAATCGTCTCGGCGTTGTGCGTCAGGCCTTCCACCGCGTTCACGATGGCGTCGAAAGCATTGCCCGCTTCGTTGACGACCTCCTTGCCGCTCTTGACGTCTTCGGTCCATTTCGCCATACTGTCCACGGCTTTTGTCGTATCGACCTGAATGGAATTGATCAGCTCCGCGATTTTGGCCGCCGCCTCCGCCGACCCTTCCGCGAGTTTCCGCACTTCGTCGGCAACCACGGCGAATCCGCGTCCGTGCTCGCCCGCCCGCGCCGCTTCGATCGCGGCGTTCAGCGCCAAGAGGTTCGTCTGCTCGGCAATATTCGCGATGGTTTCCGAGAATTGCCCGATATCCGTCGAACGCTCGGAAAGTTTTTTGATGGTCGCCGCAGAATCGGCAACAGAGGAGGCAATCTCTTCCATTTGCCGCACCGCGCCGGAAATGGAGTTCCCGCCCTCCTGAGCGATAGACGCCACATGGTGTGCCGCTTTGGAGGACTGGTCCGCCAGCTTTTCAAAGTTCTCCATGTCGTCCGACATGCTGCGAATATCCGTTACGGAAACATTGATGTCGCTGCCCTGTTTGCTGGTATTGGCCGCGACGTTGCCGATCGAGTCGGCCACCTGCTGGGTCGCCTGCGCGGACTGGTCCGCGTTGCTCGTCAGATGCTCGGAAAACGACGCCACATTTTCCGACGTCGTCATGATATTCGTAATCAGCCCGCGCAACTGCCGAACCGTATCCGCAAAGGCCATCGTCAGCGTTCCGAATTCGTCGCCGGTCTTCGCAGACACGTCCACTTTCAAATTGCCTTGGGCGATTTCATGCGCGATGTCCATCAGATAGCTGATGGACGTGTTGATGGTACGTCCCAGATAAAACGCCATAAATGCGGAAAGGAAGATCACGAAGCCTACCGCGAGGATCAACATCATGCGCGTCCGTTCATAGGCGGTAGCCGCCGCTTTCGTTTCCTCATGGATGAAGTCCTTGCGGGCGTCAATGACTTTGATGAGAGAATCGTTGAGTTTCTCAAAATCTCCCGATGATCCGTCAAGCAAAGCCACGGCCTCACTATTCTTGCGGTTGTCGGCAAGGTCGGCAATCTTTTTCAGCTGTTCCCGATATTTTTTCCACTGTGCACGCAAGTTTTTCAGATTCGCGTCCGATGTCCCTTCCATGTTTTTTTCCATGGCGTCGAACGTGATATCAATCTGGTCGCCAAGTTTAGCGGCTTTCTTTTCCGAATACGCCCGGCTCTTGAGCGTCGGTGCGGTGACGACGGCGTATTCCAGCGCCCGGTATTCGGTCATAGCCGCCCCGTTATCACTGGCCGCGAGCACACTGTGCAAATGCGTCGTTGCAATACGCATCGCACCGTCATTAATGCTCTTCAGCGCAAACACCGCATACACGCTGGCCCCGAGAAACACCAAAATTAACGCTGCAAATACAACGCTAAGTTTCTGCCGAATGGTCAAATTATTCATAGGAACCCCCTCCCTTTGATGAAAACCATATTTCCCGTATTATCGCAGGAAAACATATATATTCCTTTTTATTATACTTTCTGAAAAATAAACTTTCAATCTCTTTCTATCTTATTCCCTATTATTTCTTCCGATACTGTTTTTCATCTCACATTTTCTGCCCGCTCATTTATGAAATAGGTATAAAAACGAAACAATTCGTGATACAATAAAAAAGTTACCGAACAAAAAAGGAAAATAGGAAATGAGAGGCGAAGATTGAATGGCAAGTCGGGGCGTCTGGGCGGAAATTGATCTTTCTGCGCTCAGGCACAATATTTCAATGATAAAGAGTCATATCACGGGGAACGCACGGTTTTGCGCAGTCGTAAAAGCGGACGCCTACGGGCACGGTTCGATCGCGGTGGCGAGAGAGGCGGTCGCAATGGGCGCGGACTATTTGGCCGTAGCCGTGCTTTCGGAGGCAGAGGCGCTTCGGCGCGCGGGCTTTACGACGCCGATTCTCGTACTCGGCGCGACGCAGCTTGAGGAGGCGGACGCAGTTGTCGATCTGGGCGTGACGCAGGCGGTATTTTCCCGCGAGACGGCAGCGGCAATCTCAGCGGCGGCACAGCGGCGCCGACGCCGAGCGAAGGTGCATCTCGCCGTTGATACGGGCATGGGCCGTATCGGCGTCCGTCCCGAGGACGCCGGAAAAATGGCGGCGTTTATCGCGGGGCTTCCAAATATCGAGCTGGAGGGCATGTTTTCTCATTTCGCCCTCGCCGATGCGACAGACAAGACCTTCGCGCACGAGCAGTTTGCTCGTTTCAAGTCCGCGATGGATGATGTGAAGGCTAAGGGGATCGAGATCCCGATTTGCCATATCGCAAATTCCGCCGCGATTCTCGAACTGCCGGAAACCCATCTTGACATGGTGCGGGCGGGCATCATCCTGTACGGCCTTGCGCCGTCGGACGAGGTCGGCCACGACGCGGGGCTCCGTCCCGTCATGTCGGTGAAGGCACGGCTCACACACGTGAAGACGCTGCATGAAGGCGAGACGGTCAGCTACGGCTGCACGTTCCACGCCCCGCATGAAGTACGTGTCGGCACACTGCCGCTAGGCTACGAGGACGGCTATACGCGGCTTTACGCCGGAAAAGCGAAGGTAGATTTGTGCGGGAAATTGCTGCCTGTCATCGGACGCATCTGCATGGATCAGTGCATGGTCGAACTGTCCGGCACAAAAAATGTCTCCGTCGGCGACACGGTGACGATCATGGGCGGCGATCTGCTCCCGGCGGACACGCTGGCGTCGTGGCTCGGCACCATCAATTACGAAGTCGTCTGCATGTTTTCGCCGCGTATCCCGCGCATTTATGTGGAGTAAATAAGGGATAGCAAAACCTCACCCACCGCTTCGCCCGAAATGCGCCGCTGGCACATTTCGTTTTTCCCATAGGGGAAGGCATTCATAACAAACAGGAGGAAAGAGAATATGGAGTTTTCAAAGTATCTGAAGGAGTATCCGGATAAAGACGGGAAATTCGGCTCTTACGGCGGCGCGTATCTGCCCGAACAGCTGGTACCCGCGATGAAGGACATCGAGCAGGCGTATCTGACAATCTGCCATTCCTCGCAGTTCATCAACGAGCTGCGGAGAATCCGCAAGGAGTTCCAGGGCCGTCCGACGCCGGTCTACCATTGCGAAAGACTTTCCCGCATGATCGGCAATTGCCAGATCTATCTGAAACGCGAAGACCTGAATCATTCCGGCGCGCACAAACTCAACCACTGCATGGGAGAAGGTCTCTTGGCGAAATTCATGGGCAAGCACCGCATCATCGCCGAAACCGGCGCGGGCCAACACGGCGTCGCACTGGCGACGGCTGCGGCTTTTTTCGGCTTGGAATGCACGATTTACATGGGTGAAGTCGACATCGCGAAGCAGGCGCCGAACGTGGCGCGCATGAAAGTGCTCGGCGCGAATGTAGTACCGGTCTCCCGTGGGCTGAAAACGTTGAAAGAGGCTGTCGACGCAGCCTTCGAAGATTATCTCGAAAACTATGAGGACACGATCTACTGCATCGGTTCGGCCGTCGGGCCGCATCCGTTCCCGATGATGGTCCGCGATTTCCAGTCTGTCGTCGGCGTCGAAGCGCGCGAGCAGTTCCAAGAGATGATGGGCTTCCTGCCCGACGTGGTGACGGCTTGCGTCGGCGGCGGCAGCAATTCCATCGGCATGTTCGTGCCGTTCCTGAACGATCCCGTGGAAATCGTCGGCGTCGAGCCGTTGGGACGCGGCGAAAAGATGGGCGATCATGCGGCTTCGATGACGTATGGTTCCAAAGGCGTCATGCACGGTTTCGACAGCATCATGCTGAAGGACGAGAATGGCGAACCGGCTCCGGTTTATTCCATCGCCAGCGGTCTCGATTATCCTTCCGTCGGGCCGGAACACGCATTCCTGCGTGAAGTGGGACGCGTCAAATACGACGTCGCCACCGACGAGGAAGCGGTGGACGCTTTCTTCAAACTTTCCCGCTACGAAGGCATCATCCCCGCTCTCGAAAGCTCCCACGCCGTCGCCTACGCGATGCGGCGCGCGAAAGAAATGAACACCGGCTCTATCCTCGTCAATCTCAGCGGGCGCGGCGACAAAGATCTGGACTATGTGATCGAAAAATACGGCTTCGGAGAAAAGTACAAGGATTTCAAATAAGGCGAAGTGAAAAATTTCATCTTTTCTCTCAAAGAGAAAAATTGTATAATATCCATGTAAGTAATTTTTCCAACGCGGAGAGGCAAGGAGGTACATTATGGGCTTGTTGAACAATATCAAGGTTTCGGCGAAAATCATGATTCTCGTCGTGATTGCCGCCATCGGCATGGCTGCCATCGGCTACAAGGGGTATTCCACGATCAACCAGTCGAAAGACGGTATGGCAATCATTTACAACCAGAATCTCCAACAAGTACAGGAAATCGGCGAAACGAAGTATCTCATGCGCGATATGCAGTCCCGCGCCATTCTTTCCATGATTGCGACGACGAAGGAGCGTCATGACGACCTCCGGAACGACGCCAATGAAATCCAAAAGAATTTTGAAAAGCATTGGGCGCTTTTCGAGAAGGCTTCCGAGGGGCAGCCGAACGCTGCGGAAAAAAGCGCGACCGTCCGCAAGGCTTGGAAGAACTTCTACGACACCATGTCCGATATCATGAAACTCTGTGCCGACGGCAAACTGCCGGACGCACAAAAACTTTACAGCTCCAAGGGCGGACAGATCACGACGGATCTCCGGAAGCCGTTGGAAGCCCTGCAGAAGGAAGCGCAGGAAACGGCAAAAGCGATCGATGAAGAGACAGAGTCCAACGCTGCCACTGCGGCTACCATGATGGTCATGATGAGCATCGCGTGCCTTGTGATCCTTTTCGTCGTGGGCATGGGTATTGCCCGTGCTATCACCAGCCCGCTCGAAGTCATGATGGACGTCTGCGAGCATTTGAAGAACGGCGATTTCCGCAAGACGCCGATGAACATCGATCGCGGCGACGAATTCGGCACGATGGCAGGCGTCGTTTCCTCGATGCGCGACGGACTGAACCAGCTGATGGTACAGACCCACGAATCGACGGAGCAGATCGCCGCTGCGTCGGAAGAGCTGACCGCCAGCGCGGGGCAATCCGCCGAAGCGTCGAACCAAGTGGCGCAGTCCGTCACCGAGGCGGCGGCCGCCGTCGTCGAACAGCAGGGCGGCGTATCGACGAGCATCGAAGCCGTCGGTCAAGTGGCGCAATCCGTAGACGCGATCCGTGTAAAAGCCGGAAACGTAGCCCAGCGCTCCGACTCCGCCGCAGAATACGCGACGGCGGGCAGCGACGCCATCGGAAAATCCGTCGCGCAGATCGAGAGCGTCGAACGTACCGTGCAGGAATCCTCCGCGATGGTGGATAAACTCGGCGAACGCTCGCAGGAAATCGGGCAGATCGTCGAGACCATCTCCGGCATCGCAAGCCAGACGAACCTCCTCGCGCTGAACGCGGCCATCGAAGCGGCGCGTGCAGGCGAGCACGGCCGCGGCTTTGCGGTCGTCGCCGAGGAAGTCCGGAAACTCGCCGAGCAGTCCGGCGACGCGGCGCAGCAGATTGCCGATCTGATCCGGAGCATTCAGGACGACACCCACTCCGCCGTCAGCTCCATGCAGCTTGGCTCCACGGCGGTCGCCGAAGGTGCCCGCTCCGTCAGCGCGCTGCGCGAGACTTTCGAGCATATCGAAAAACTTGTCAACGAGGTTCGCCAGGAAGCGCAGGATATGGCGGGCGAAGTAAACCAAGCCGCCAGCGACGCGAAACACATCTCGACGGAAATCGACAACATCGCCAAACAAGGCCAGCGCGTTTCGGACGAAATGCAGACGGTCAGCGCGGCGACGCAGGAACAATCCGCGTCCGCCAGCGAGATTGCCCGTGCCAGCGATTCGCTGTCCACCCTCGCCGACGAACTCCAGACCTCCCTGCAACGCTTCAAATATTAATTAGGAAGAAAAACAAAAAGGCTTCGGGGCCGGCGACATGCCATTGACATGTCGCCGCCTCGAAGCCTTGATTTTTTTATGGAGCGGGCAAGCGGAATCGAACCGCCCTCTAAAGCTTGGGAAGCTTTCATTCTACCGATGAACTATGCCCGCGTC